>SVUH01000040.1 GCA_015063335.1 Oscillospiraceae bacterium
CCTGCTCAAGAAGTCTAACATAATCGACTGATTTACGGGTGACTGTGATGACCGATTTGAAGCAAACCTTGATCAACATCGCCAAGGCTATTGTCGATCATCCCGATGACGTCAACGTCCTCGAAACAGAGGAAGACAACAAGATAACACTTGTTCTCAACGTTGCTGAGTGCGACATGGGAATGGTAATCGGAAAGGGCGGCAAAATTGCCAAGGCTATCCGCACTGTTATGAGAGCAGCTGCGAATGCAGACGGCAAGGAAGTCAGCGTTGTTATCAGATAAAATCAGATAATAGCAGATAATATCAAAAGATCTGTAATTATTTCGTAAAACAGAGCGCGGACGGACACTTCTCCGTTCGCCTCTGTTTTATTTTTCAGGAGTAGATATGAAAAAGAACGGCGGCATTTTCCGCAAATACGAAAAGGAGCTTTCGGAGGTGTGTAAGCGCACCGTAAAAATCACCGACGAATACCAAAGGTCGCTTGACTCAAAAAAGGACAGAAGCACCACGGTCAGCGAATATTATGCTTTTTCCGACAAGCTCTCGGCATGCGTTTTGCTTGCCAACCAAACAGCCGAGAGAATCTCGGAGCTTATTTTAGAGGCGGATAAGATCAACGACTTTTCCGCCAAGAATTCATTAAACAAGTTGCTTGAAAGATATATCCGTTACAGAATGCACGTGGAGTCGTTTTTGAAGACGACCGAGAGTGCAAAGGCGACTGAGGATCTTCTTCGGGTAGTAAATCACGAGTCTGACGTAATGGCAAGAAGGATCATAGCGATAAGCCGAGAAATTTGAATAAACAAACATATATAGGTAAAAATATATTGACATTCTTCCGTTTTTCCGTATAATAAGAGTATGTATGTAAGGAGGTGTTAATATGACCTACACCGAGCTTCACGAGCTTTTGAACGAGAAAAAATACAATCAGTTCATAAGCGCTGTAAACGAAATGAATGCAGTTGACGTTGCGGATTTTTTGCAAGCACTTGACGGACAATCTCTTCCTAAGGTTTTCAGAATGTTAAAAAAGGATATTGCGGCGGACGTTTTTGCCGAGCTTGACGCAGAGGTGCAAGAGCAAATCATAGATTCTATGAAGGACACCGAAATCTCCGCATTTATTGATACGCTCGCTATGGACGATACGGTCGATATGCTTGAGGAGCTTCCCGCAAACGTCGTAGCCCGTATACTAAAAAGCTCCTCGGCGGAGCAACGCAGGGAGATAAACAAGTTTTTGAAATATTCCGACCAAAGCGCGGGTAGCGTTATGACCTCGGAATTTGTAAGAATAAAAAGTAATCTTACTGTAGAAGAAGCCGTAGAACATATACGCAAAACGGGTATTGACAAGGAAACCGTTTACGTTATATACGTAACGGACGCATCAAGACGACTCCTTGGCTGGGTAGAGCTTCGCGACCTTCTTTTTGCAAAAAAAACAGACCTCATAGAGGACATTATGTACACCGCCGTTATCAGCACCACGACATCTGACGATAAGGAAACGGTTGCAAATCTTATTTCAAAATACGACCTGCTTGCCCTGCCCGTCGTTGACAGCGAGAACAGACTTGTGGGCATCGTAACGGTTGACGACGCACTTGACGTCATAAGTCAGGAAGCAACCGAGGATATTGAAAAAATGGTGGCAATCGTACCATCGGATAAGCCGTATCTTAAGATAGGAGTTTTTGAAACCTTTCTAAAGCGCGTGCCGTGGCTTTTGATACTCATGATATCCGCCGCATTCACGGGCTCTATCATCACTTATTACGAGGAAGCGCTCGGCAAGGTGGTAGTGCTCACAGCCTTTATCCCCATGCTAATGGGCTCGGGCGGTAATGCGGGAGGACAGGCTTCTGTAACGATAATAAGAAGTCTTTCCCTCGGCGAAGTTCGCATGAGCAATATTTTCAAGATACTTTGGAAGGAGTTCCGCGTATCCATGCTCTGCGGCACAGTGCTTGCTGTTGCGGCATTTGCCAAGGTAATGATATTTGACAGAGTTTCGGTGGGTATTGCGCTTACTGTTTCTCTCTCACTTCTCGCAACCATAGTGCTTGCAAAGCTCGTGGGCGCTTCTCTGCCCATTCTCGCTAAGCGAGTAAAGCTCGACCCTGCGGTAATGGCAAGCCCGTTTATTACCACGATAGTCGATGCGGTGTCGCTTATCATTTATTTCAATATCGCAACGAAAATTCTGAATATTTGATTTTTAAGCTCTGCAATAGGCGTTATAAAGCCTATCGTAGAGCTTATTTGTTTTTTCGGTCATAGCGCGTGCGTTAAGCTCGTCCGCAAAGCGCTCGCGCGCCGCAAGGCTCATGCGTTGGTAGAGCTCACTATCATTTATTAAGTCACAGATATAATCCGCCATTTTTCGGCTGTCGTAGCACTCACACACAAGCCCGTTCTCTCCGTGCGCTATCATATAAGGATTTCCGCCGAAGTCGCTCACAACGGCGGGAATACCGAGGCTCATTCCCTCGGAAAGCGCAAGCGAGGACGTCTCCGTGCCCACAGAACAGTTTACGTTAATATCGACGATATTCATATACGGAGACACGTCCGACACAAATCCTATAAAGTGCACTCTTTCCTCAATTCCATACTGCTTGCAAAGCCCCTCGAGGTACTCCCTTTGCGTGCCGTCGCCGATCAGAATGGCATTTACATCGGTTCCGTTATCAAGCAGTATACGAAAAGCCTCAAAAAACCATTCGTGTCCCTTATATTTTTCAAGGCGCGCGCACATTCCGAGCACCGCGCTTTCTCCCGAAATACCAAGCCTTTTTCTTGTTTGCGCTCTCTCCGAGTCGGAAGCCTTTCTCAAAGAGACAGCACCGTTGATAACGACCTCTATCTTCTCCTCGTAAACTCCAAGCTCTATAAGATTTTGCTTTGCCGCATGCGCTACCGCGATAAATTTATCAGAGAGCAGCGAATTGAGCGCTCCCATTATCTTTTTTTGCGCAAATGATATTTTCCCTATGGGAAATACGCAGTGCCGCGTGCAGATCTTCACGGGCACACCGCAAATCCACGCCGCTATCCGCGCTGAAAGACAGCCGTGTGCGTTGATTATATCGGGCTTTATTTCCCTAAAAACGGATACGTATTCCCGCACCGTCCGCACATCCATAGACTTGTTGGCGTTCCCCGATATTTCTCTGTATCCCACTCCTAAATTTTCAAGGCGCGGCGCGAGCATGCTGCGCTTTGGGATAAGCACCAGCGTATCGTATTTTTGAATATCTGTATATTTGAGTCTATTCAAGAGCAAAACACCCGCGCCTCCGATATTCGTGTCGCTTATTATTTCAATTATCTTCATTTTCACCGTCCGAAAAGCAGAATATTATTCATGCATAATATTCATTATTTTTCCCGAAACGGCATAAAAATATCCCTCGCAATCTGCGAGGGATATTAGCTTTTATTGTACGTCAAACTCTCTTTTTAAGTCTTCCCACTACTCTGCCGCAGCAAACGACCTCCGAATAGCCGTGAAGAAGGATGTCGCCGTAGTCCTCGTTAAGAGAAATAAGTCTGTCTCCGCCGAACATCTTGAAATATCCGTTGCCGTCAAGCACGAATATACCAAGCTCGCCAACCTCAACGGAATCCGTATCCTCAACGAGCACGATGTCACCGTCGTGATACTTCGGCTCCATACTGTTTCCGTTTATACGGAGAGCAAAATCGGCAATTCTCGTTTTCTCATTGTCGGGAATAGATATCTCCGTCGTATCGGTATCGTCAAGATACACTCCCGTTCCGGCAGAAACTGCAAGATCGTACAAAAGCACGGTGCGCTTTCCGAGCCCCTTGGAGGAGTTAAGCGTCGGCAATATCTTCGCGCTTCTTGAGGGAGTTCTCTGCTTCTCCGAAGCAGGCACAGCGACAGCGGCACGCTCTGACTCCTTTTTTGCCACCATATTGACGACCTCGCGCGAGTGCGTATCAAGCCCTCTGTAAAGCTCAATAAAATCCATTTCCGAGGCAGTCAAGGTAAAGTTATTATTATTCTCGGGAGTTCCGCTGACGATATAATCAAGCGTACAGCCGAGAGCATCGGCAATTGCAACTATGTTTGAGAGCTTTGGAGAGTCACTTATCCCTGCCATTATCTTACTGAGAGTTCCAAGCGGTATACCCGTCATTTCTGAGAGCTTGTCGTTAGTTATTTTCTTCTCGCTCTTTATCTTTTTTATGCGGTCAATGTAATTCATAACCCCTCCAATTCCGTTTATGGAATAATTATACCACACAAAAATGCTTTTGTAAAGAGGTTTTTGAAAAATAATTCCATTTTCGCTCTTAAATTTCATCAAAAAGCGAACCGAGCGCCTTTGCGAGAAGCTCGGCGCTTCTCTCTGCCTCCTCAAGGCTGTTCCCCTCTGCGCCGACCTCAACAAGCAGTGAGAACGGAGCCAGCTCCTGATTATAGGTATTAGGCTTCAAAAACACGGGGCGGCAGATATTCTCGCACTCTCCGTTGAGCCTTTCGCGAAGCTTCAGCGCAAGAGAAAGATTATTTTCCCATTCTGGGTGCGTATCTCCTGCCCAGTCGCTTCCGACAACGCACATAAGCTGTGCCGCCGCCTTGCCGTCAAGCTCCGCAACGGGGCGTACTATCTCGCCACTCGATTTAAATATGGAGTCGCGGTGTATGTCGATAACCAGCTTTATCGACGGAAATTCCTCCATATACCGTTTTACAGTCTCCTCCGCTCTTGCATACGAATCCTTATATTGCAGGCTGTCGTGCATTACCGTACAGTGCAGCGTGCTTATTCCTTTTTTGTTGAGTATCTCTGCGACGGTCCTCCCTACCGCGACCACGTTTTTCGAGGTATCCGCCGTTCTTACGTCAACGTCTCCGCTCTCGCAGTATATCGCTCCGTCCTTGCTGTACGCCTCCGTTCCGTGCGTATGTATTATCAAGACCTGCGGCTCATTCGACGTCGCCAAAAGCTCGACGGAGCTGTCGCCCTTTAATTTTTTCTCGATCAGCGTTGCTATATCGGGAGAATATCCCGTTGAATTATTTATGTACTCCGAGCCGTAGGAGGAAAGCGAGAGATCCATTGGAATTATCGGTGTACAGCCCTCAGGAACTTTTGAATAGTCAAAGTCGTAAATTCCGCCCCCGACAGCGCCGACGTCAGTGCTCGGTGGGCTGTCCGTTTCGGGAGCATCGGTGCTATCGCTTTCATTATCCGACGCGGGAGGCACGTACACGAAGTCGCTGTCCTCGCCGGGCGCGTGTGCAGCACCGTCGAACACGAGAAAATCCATTGATACAAAAAGATCGCCTATCTTGTCCGCGATCCTGCTGCCTCCCCCCGAGGCAGATACGCTGCCTACAACGAGGGACAGTATAACGGCAACCAAGCCTACCGTAAACAGAACCGTAACGATATAAACCGCATGCCATATCTTCAACACCCTGATTTTCAGATCCTCTCGTAAAGCACCGTGTACGCGCTCTTTTTCGAGAAGCCTGTGTGCTTCCTTTGCTTTTAATCTGCCTTGATCTTCTTTCATAATTCCTCCTCGCAGGTAAAAAGTAATGACTACGGAATTATATTCGCATAAGAGGCGCTATATGACTCCGAGCGACAGGTCGATAGCCCTTGCCAAGATCTCGGACACCGCATCACATATAAGGTCACACTCCTTCGGAGTTACGAAAAAATTCTTTTTTTCGCTGATAATTCGCTCCGCTTTTTCGTTCATTGTCTCAAAGCCCATTTCTGCAAGAGAAGACGAGATTACCGTCGCCGCCGAGATCACCGTCGGCACGCCGATGGCAATAACGGGGACTCCGAGACTTTCCTTGTCAATAACGCTCCGTCCGCTTCCTATCCCCGCCCCGGGGGATATTCCCGAATCCGATATTTGAACGGTGCTCGCAAGCCTCCGCGTATCTCTTGCCGCAAGGGCATCGACGGCAATAATACAGTCGGGGGAGCAGCCTTGTGTCACGCCCCGCAAAATTTCAAGCGTCTCTATTCCCGTCTCCCCAAGCACACCGCATCTCACACCGCACACCGAGGCGATCCCCATTTTTTCAAAATCTCTTGGGCTTATTTTTTCCACGTGCCGCGTTACGTTTATTTTGCCGACCGTCATTGAGCCAATGGCATCAGGGGTTATTCGTCCGTTTCCTATTCCCGCGACCAAAAACCGCTTATTCTCTATCGATCGCGTATTTAGCACCATATAGACCGTCTCTCTTATTTCCTTTGCTAAAATTCTCGAAAGCCGCTCTCTTTCCGCATCACTCATAAGCAATATTTCGGGTGTATAAGCGGTGACGTGATAGCCCCTTTTACATTTATATTTCTTCGCTTGAGCGTCGTTTTTTATATTCAGTCTGCATACCGTAACGCTTCCAAAATGCTCCTCGGAATAGACAGCGCCGCTCTCAGCTGCCGCTTTTTTCATACTGAACACGTCAGCGGTTTCCATAATCAAATCCGAAACGATATATTTATCCATATTTTCTCCTATTATTGTGTCAAAATAACCAAGTTTTGTGCTTGTGCGTTGTGCACATCACCAAAAGTTGAAAAGTTGAGTTTATTAGCATTGATTTTAACTTGAAAAAATGTTATAATATAATGAGTAAATTGCCACACTATGTGGATTATCAGTTTTGTAACCATGAGGAGGTTTTCTAACTATGATGAAAAAAGTAATTGCTCTCCTTCTTTGCGTACTCATGCTTGTTCCTGTTTTGGCAAGCTGTAATCAGAAGGTGGACGAAAACGACAAGGGCGCGTACATATACATGTACCTTTCCGATCAGGTCTATGACCTCGATCCTGCATACGCCTACAACAACGAATCTGCCCTCAGAGTTGTAAGTCTTCTTTTTGATAATCTTTTCGTTCTTGACGAGAACGGAAAGGTGAAAAAGTCCCTTGCAAAGGACTACACCATTCGCGAGGACGACAAGAACGGCGAGTATGAGATGATAATTACTCTTAACGAAACGAGCTGGAGTGACGGCTCTGCTATCACGGCAAACGACGTTTACTTTGCTTGGACGAGAATTCTCAGTCCCGCAAACAACTTTGAGGCGGCTTCCCTTCTTTTCGACATAAAGAACGCGCGTGCCGCTAAAGAGGGTGACAGCGAGATATCCATAGACGACGTTGCTATAAGCGCTATTAACGAGTCTCAGATCCAGATATTCTTTGAGGAGAAGATCGACTACGATCAGTTCCTTCTCAACCTTACGAGTTATGCGCTCGTTCCTCTCCGCAGCGAGATCGTAGAAAAGAACTCCGACTGGGCTAAGAAGCCTGCTACGATCTGCACGAGCGGACCGTTCAGACTCCGCGAGGTATCCTACGTTCCCGGTGAGGAAAAGATGGTCCTCGAGAGAAACATGTACTACTACCGTGACATTGAAGAGGATGAGCTTGATAAGTCGGTAACTCCTTACAGACTTATCGTTGACTACACCATGACGGACGAGCAGATAATGCAGGCATACAACGACGGCAAGCTTTTCTTCGTCGGTGATGTTCCGCTCTCCATAAGAGGCTCGTTCGGTGCTGACGTTAAACCCGAGGACGCTTTGAGCACTCATACTTACGTTCTCAACCAGAATGCTCTCATCAAGCGCACCGACGGGGCTCCCGCCGAGAAGCTCTTTGCAAACGCTGACGTAAGAAACGCGCTCTCCGCTGCTATCGACCGCGAGGCGATCGCAGAGGCGGTAGTATATGCAAAGGCAGCAACTGCTCTCGTTCCCTGCGGCGTTTTCAATGCAGGCAACAAGGGTGGCTTATTCAGCAAAGCAAAGACGTTCAGAGACGTTGGCGGAGATATTATAGCAACCTCCAAGAACGAGCAAAAAGCACAGGACCTTCTCACTAAGGCAGGCGTTACTGCTTCGAAGTACGAGTTCTCAATTTCCGTTCCCGCATACGACGAGGTTCACGTAGCAATTGCAGAAATGGTTGCGGCAAGCTGGTCCGCGCTTGGCTTTAAGGTAAGCGTAAATAAAGTAGAAACGATTGCTAACGACGAGGAAGACAAGTCCACCCAAGAGGTAGACAGGAATATTCGTGACGACGTTTTCGCTGAGAACTTCCGCGCAGGTAAATTTGAGGTAGCAGCAGTTGACTACGTAGCGCACTCGGCAGACGCATTCTCTGTACTTGCTCCCTACGCAAAGTCCTTTACAGGTCTTGCTTCCTCCGCTGAAAAGCGCACTGAGTTCATAATTCCCACTCACGTTTCAGGATATGACAAGGCAGAATACAATGCACTCATCGAGAGTGCCTTTGCCGAGAAGGATATTAAAGCCAGAGCAGAGATCCTCCACGAGGCTGAAAAGATGCTCATGGAAGATATGCCCGTTATACCGATAGTATTCAACCAAACGAAGACTCTTATTAGCAAGGATCTTTCAAAGGTTGTAACTACCTACTACGGAACGTTCAATTTCAACAAGGCAAAGCTTAAGGATTATCAGCAGTACGTTCCCACCGAGGAATAATAATTGAATAATAAAACCGTTCTTTCGAGAACGGTTTTATTTTTATATTGTGTATGTTTTTTTATTAAAAGCCCTTGCAAAAAAGGAATTTTTGTGATATAATATACGGAGTGATATAAAAATGCATTGATGAAGCTCGCTTACGCGCGTCACTTGCCCCAGAGAATACCGCCTTGGCTGAAAGCGGTTGCTAAACGTACGTCGGCATTTCACTTCGGAGCAGGCTCTGTGAATATTTAAAGGTAGCGGAGCACGGGCGACGCCGTTATACGTTGACTGAGTGTCAGCAAATGCTGAAATTTAGGTGGTACCGCGGAGTATTTTACCCCGTCCTATGTTTTTAGGACGGGGTTATTTTTATACTGTAAATACTTAATTCATATAAATGAAAGGACTAAAAATGAAAGAAAAGCTTCAAAAAATCAAAGAGGAAGCACTGTCTGCAATAAGCGCGGACAACGCTGACCTTGAACAAATCAGAATTCAATATTTAGGAAAAAAGGGTGAGCTTACCTCCGTTCTTCGCGGAATGGGCGCGCTTACAGCTGAGGAGCGTCCCGTTGTCGGACAGATCGCAAACGAGGTTCGCGCTGAGATCGAGACAGCACTCAAAATAAAGGCAGAGGCACAGAAGGCGGCTGAGCTTGAACGCAAGCTCGCAACCGAAAAGATAGACGTTACCCTGCCCTCAAGCGTTGCCGCTCCCGGCAAGATCCATCCCCTCACACAGGTTCAGAGAACTATCGAGGATATATTCATAGGAATGGGCTTTTCTATCGCAGAGGGACCCGAGGTTGAGTACGATTACTACAATTTCCAGGCGCTCAACATTCCTGAAAATCACCCTGCACGCGACACGCAGGACACTTTCTACATCACAGAAAATATTCTTCTTCGCTCGCAGACCTCTCCCGTTCAGGTAAGAACAATGGAGAAGCAGAAGCCCCCGATAAGAATTATTTCTCCCGGTAGAGTTTACCGCTCCGATGCAGTTGACGCAACCCACTCTCCCCTTTTCCATCAGGTAGAGGGACTCGTGGTCGACAAGGACATCACCATGGGTGATCTCAAGGGAATGCTTGAAACGTTTGCAAAAACGCTCTTTGGCAACGAAACAAGACTTCGCTTCCGTCCTCACCACTTCCCGTTCACCGAGCCCTCGGCAGAGGTTGACGTATCCTGCTTCGTTTGCGGCGGTAAGGGCTGCCGCGTTTGTAAGAACGAGGGCTGGATAGAGATTCTCGGTGCAGGTATGGTACACCCCTACGTTCTTTCCAACTGCGGAATAGATCCCGAGGAATACAGCGGATTTGCGTTCGGTATGGGTGTTGAGAGAATTGCTATGAAATACTACGGAATTGACGACATGCGTCTGCTCTACGAAAACGATACACGTTTTCTTGGACAGTTCTGATAAATACGAAAGGTAAGGTCACAACATGAATTTATCAAAAAATTGGCTTTCCGACTACGTTGACGTAACCGACGTAGCGGTAAAGGATTACTGCGACAGAATGACCGACACGGGCTCCAAGGTTGAATGCTTTGAGGAGCTTGGCAAGGATATCGAGAACGTTCTCGTTGCGAAAATAGTTAAGATCACCCCTCACGAAAACAGCGACCACTTGCAGATCTGTCAGGTCGACATCGGCAAAGAGACTGTGCAGATAGTAACGGGCGCACAGAACGTATTCGAGGGCGCTATCGTTCCCGCGGCGATCCCCGTGGCAAAGCTCCCCGGCGACATCACCATAAAGGCAGGAAAGCTCCGCGGCGTTGAGTCGAACGGAATGCTCTGCTCAATGGGCGAGCTTGGTCTTACCGAGCACGATATGCCCGGAAAGGATCCGAACGGCATTCTTATCCTCGATGAGGAATACGCGGACAAGCTCGGTATGGACATTTGCGATGCTCTTATGCTCAGAGATACCGTGGTTGAGTTTGAGATAACCTCCAACCGCCCCGACTGCCTTTCCGTTATCGGACTTGCCAAAGGAAACT
>SVUH01000006.1 GCA_015063335.1 Oscillospiraceae bacterium
AATCTGTGGTCAAAACATTTTGTCGGTGTCTTTTTGAAAAGGCAAACAGCCGAAAAAGTCAGTGTTTTCAAGGGGTTTCGAGCATTTGAAAAATCAAGAAGCGAAAGCCGCCTGCATGCTCCCAAACGTCGCGCGCTACCAACTGCGCCACACCCCGATTGTTTAATTATAAGTTTATTTTTTAGTTATGTGTTGCGCTATATCCTGATAAATTTTATTTTAATGCTACTCGCGCTCATAATTATATCAAAAATATTTTCAAAAGTCAAGAGGTATTTGAATTTTACGCTTTATTACTTTTGCCGCGCAGAATTATTTATCAAGGCTTTATTTTATGTTGACAGAAATACAGAATATATGATATAATATACTGAGGAAAAGTATTATGGGGGGGAGTATGTCAAAGAAAAGAATTGAGCGCAGTGACGTAGAGCCTATAGAGCTTCACCGCTCATACGGCGTGACCAAAAAAGAAACGTGGATCACACATCTTAACAGCTGGCTTGCATCTGTTCTTGCAGTAATACTTATAGTGATGCTTTCCGCGGTCTGGATCGTCGGCATAGTGCTTTTGATATCTATGATGGGATATCTTGGTATATTCCTTGCTATGGTCGCTTGTTCCGTGCTTATATATCTTATACCTATGCGTAAGCTTCGCAAAAGAGTGCGATTTTTGTTCCGTTTGAGGCGTACCTGCAAAAAATACGGATTTAAGCTTACCTTTAAGAGAAATTTCTTTAGCGGCTTACGCTTTAATAAGCGGGGCTTGGATTTTACGGTAGACACAGGTAAAAAGATATGGTGTGTAAGATTTTTCACCACTCCGAAATATCTTTCCCACATTACCTTTGTTGACAAAAAGTCTATCCAGATCAAAACGGGTATCGTAAAGAGCCGTCTTGGATTTGTACTTGGTCTAAATAGGTCTAAAGTCAAGCACATAGAGTACACCTTTGACGATTGTGTAGCTTCTACGGACAAAAAGATGGAAAAGGCTATTTTGCTTAATCCCGTTCCGCACGACGTTTTCAAGAAGGATTACGACGGTGCAATAATACCTATCGGTACGGGTGAGCGTATTCACGGATATACGATATTTTCGGGCTCGGGATTTCTTGAAAATCTCCGCCGAGAGTCTTGAATGCGGATAAGTATAAGGGGGCTCGCATTGACAAAAACGGATTTTTTTAAAAGGCTGACCTTGAGCGGAAACGCTCTCAAATTTATAGCCGCCTTCTGCATGGTGGTCGATCACGTCGGCATCGTTCTTTTTCCTCGCGAGGAGATCTTTCGAATTGTGGGGCGTATAGCGTTTCCGCTGTTTGCTTACATGCTGGCAGAGGGGTGCGTGTATACGCGCAACAAGCTGAAGCATTTTCTGCTTATGCTTTCTTTTGCGTCGGTATGCCAGATAGGCTACACGGTATTCACAAAAGATACATATATGAGTATTCTCGTTACTTTCTCCATCGCTATTCTGCTCATATATGTGCTCGGATTTTTCAAAAACACACTTTTCTCGGACAAGCATTGGATTTTTAAAATACTGACGGGCTTATTGTTCGTGGCGGCTTTGGTAAGCGCATATCATTTGAACAAAAGCTTTGAAATAGATTACGGCTTTGCAGGATGTGTTTTGCCGTTGTTGCCAACTGTTTTTAGAAAGCCCAAGGGTGCTGACGGTAAGGCTTGGCAGGTGCTTGACAACAAGTACGTGCACGTTGCGATGTTTGCTTTGGGACTTTCCGTGTTTTCTGCCGCTACGGGAGGCAGACAGTGGTTCTCGCTTCTCGCAATCCCCTTGCTTTTACTCTACTCCGAAAAAAGAGGAAAGCTTAAAACCAAGTATTTCTTTTATATCTTTTATCCTGCGCATCTCGTTTTGATCTACGGTATAGACGTTCTTATAAGTATTCTCGGGAGAGGTGCTTGAATTCAAATCTTTTGGAAAATAATATAGTATATACATTTGGAGGTTTTAAAATGAACATTACAGAGAGCATTAAGTACATTGGAGTTAACGATCACAAGATCGATCTTTTTGAGGGGCAGTACGTTGTACCGAACGGAATGGCGTATAATTCCTACGCAATACTTGACGAAAAAATTGCTATTATGGACACGGTTGATGCCGCTTTTACGCACGAGTGGCTCGACAATATCGGAGAGGCTCTCGGGGGCAGAACCCCTGACTACCTTGTAGTTCAGCATATGGAGCCAGACCACTCTGCCAATATTTTCAATTTTCTCAAGGTATATCCCAAGGCAACGGTCGTTTCTACGGCGAAGGCATTTGCCATGATGAAGAATTTCTTCGGAACGGATTTTGAGGACAGACGCATCGTAGTTACCGAGGGTGATACGCTCTCGCTTGGCGCTCACACGCTTTCGTTCGTTCTCGCTCCCATGGTACACTGGCCCGAGGTCATGGTTACGTACGACGTAAAGGACAAGGTGCTCTTTTCTGCTGACGGATTTGGTAAATTCGGCGCACTTGACGTAGAGGAGGACTGGGCTTGCGAGGCAAGACGCTACTATATCGGTATAGTCGGTAAATACGGCGCGCAGGTGCAGAGCCTTCTTAAAAAGGCGGCAACCCTGGATATCGAGATCATCTGCCCGTTGCACGGACCTGTCCTTACGGAAAATCTCGGATATTATATCGGACTTTACAACACGTGGTCGAGCTACTCCGTTGAGTCAGAGGGAATAGTTATAGCGTATACCTCGGTTTACGGAAACACGAGAAAGGCAGTAAACATGCTTTCCGAAAAGCTTAAGTCAAACGGTTGTCCTAAGGTCGTCGTTCACGACCTTGCTCGCACCGATATGGCGGAGGCGGTTGAGGACGCGTTCAGATACGGAAAGCTCGTTCTTGCGACAACCACGTACAATGCGGAAATTTTCCCCTTTATGCATCAGTTTATAACGGCTCTTACCGAAAGAAACTACCAGAACAGAACGGTAGCGCTTATTGAGAACGGAAGCTGGGCACCTCTTGCCGCAAAGGTGATGAGAGGCATGTTTGAAAAGAGCAAGAATATCACCTTTGCTGAGAATACCGTAAAGATCCTTTCCGCGCTCAACGAGGAAAGCACGGCGCAGTTGAATGCACTTGCCGATGAGCTTTGCCGCGAGTATATCGCACAGAGCCCCGAAACGGCAAACAAGAACGATCTTACGGCGCTCTTTAAGATAGGCTACGGTCTTTACGTCGTTACCTCTAACGACGGCAAAAAGGATAACGGTCTTATTGTAAATACCGTTACGCAGGTAACGAATACCCCCAACAGAATAGCCGTTACTATCAATAAGGACAACTATTCGCATCACATTATCAAGCAGACGGGAATTATGAACATCAACTGCCTTACAGTCGATGCTCCGTTCTCGGTATTTGAGGCGTTTGGATTTGTAAGCGGCAGAAACGTTGACAAATTCAAGGATTGCGAGCCGCTTCGCTCGGATAACGGACTTGTGTTCCTGCCGAGATATATCAACTCCTTTATGTCTCTTAAGGTAGAGCAGTACGTTGACCTTGATACTCACGGAATGTTTATCTGCTCCGTTAGCGAGGCAAGAGTTATATCCGACAGAGAAACTATGACATACGCATACTATCACAGCAACGTTAAGCCCAAGCCCGAAACCGATGGTAAAAAGGGCTACGTGTGCAAGATCTGCGGTTACGTTTACGAGGGAGAGGAGCTTCCCGAGGACTTCATCTGTCCGCTTTGCAAGCACGGAGCTGCTGACTTTGAGCCGATAAAGTAAGTAAAATCTGGCAGCCACAAAAAGTTTTGTGGCTGCCACCGTTACGGAGATATATATGAAAAAAGTACCTGAAAACATAATCTTGCGCGTAGAGGAGCTGCGCCGACAGCTTGCCTATCATTCGGAGAGATACTACGTGGAGGATGCTCCCGAAATATCCGACTACGAATACGATATGATGTACGCCGAGCTTATCCGACTTGAGGCGGAATATCCCTCGCTGTACGATCCTACCTCTCCCACAGTGAGAGTAGGAGGGCGCGCGCTCGATAAATTTGAAAAGCATACTCACGCTTTCCGTATGGATTCGCTTTCTGACGTATTTTCTTTTGAGGAAATAGAGGATTTTTGCCGCCGAATGGAGGGACAGATAGATGCTCCGACGTATTCGGTAGAGCCTAAGATAGACGGTCTTTCGGTGTCTCTTATTTACGAAAACGGTGTTTTCGTAAAGGGCGCGACCAGAGGTGACGGAGTCGTGGGCGAGGACGTTACCGAAAATCTTCGTACGGTTCATTCAATACCCTTAAAGCTGAAAGAGCCTCTTGACCTTACGGTAAGAGGCGAGGTATATATGCCGAGAGCGGTATTTGAGTCGATTAATGCTGAAAGAGCGGAGTCGGGACAGGCGCTTATGGCAAACCCGCGCAATGCGGCGGCAGGCTCCTTGCGCCAGCTTGATTCTAAAATAACAGCCAAGCGTAAGCTTGATATATTCGTATTTAATTTTCAGGGCGGAAGCCTTTATTCTGACGGGCGCGCTCCCTTGACGCATGCTGAAACTCTTGACAGACTTTCCTATCTTGGTTTTAAGGTGCTCGAGATGCGCACGGTCGCATCGAGCGCCGACGAAATTATCAGCCATGTTCATCATATAGGCAAGGAAAGAGAAGCGCTCGCGTACGACATAGACGGAGTGGTGGTAAAGCTCGACAGACTGTCTCAGAGAGTCAGCGTCGGTGAGGGAACTAATACGCCAAAGTGGGCGGTCGCTTACAAATTCCCACCCGAGGAAAAGGAGACGCTGCTTGAGGATATTACGGTAGCAGTAGGAAGGACGGGCGTGCTCACGCCTACCGCGGTGCTCTCTCCCGTAAGACTTGCGGGAACTACGGTAAGCCGAGCAACGCTCCATAATCTTGATTTTATAAACAAGCGTGATATAATGCTTGGCGATACCGTTATCGTGCGAAAGGCTGGAGATATTATTCCCGAGGTCGTTCGCGCCATTACGGAAAAGCGTAACGGAACGGAGAGAAGATTTACTATGCCTTCGGTATGTCCGTCCTGCGGCGAGCCCGTTTTCTACGATGAAGCCGAGGCGGCAGCGGCAAGGTGTACTAACAGCGCGTGCCCTGCGCAGCTCTCAAGGAGTATTGAGCATTTTGCATCAAAGGGCGCTATGAATATCGACGGTATGGGACCTCAAATAGTTGAGGCTCTGCTTGAGAATAAGCTCATACGCGACGTTTCCGACTTATATATTCTAAAAAAAGAGGATGTAGCCGCGCTTGAGAGAATGGGAGAGAAATCCGCACAAAATCTTATAAACTCCATTGAGGCTTCAAAGTCGGCGGGACTTGAAAGACTTATTTACGCGCTTGGAATTAGAAATATAGGCGAGGTTGCAGCATCTGCTCTCGCGGCAAGATACAAAACGCTTGATGCGCTTATAGCCGCTACGCGCGAGGAGCTTTGCGCGATAGCGGATTTTGGAGAGATCACGGCAGACTGTGTCCTTGATTTCTTCTCGCACGAGCCTAATATCGAGCTTTGCAGAAAGCTTATGGCGGCAGGCGTGCTTGCAGAGTCTACGGCGGCTCCCGTCGGAGATAGGCTTGCCGGACTTACGTTCGTGCTTACGGGTACGCTTCCCACCATGTCGCGTGACGAGGCGGCGGCGCTTATCAAGGCGGCAGGCGGTAAGGTCAGCGGCAGCGTATCCTCAAAGACATCTTACGTCGTTGCGGGCGAGGCTGCGGGAAGTAAGCTTACCAAGGCGCAGAGCCTCGGTGTCAGCATAATCGACGAAGAAGCACTCATAGAGATGCTTAAATAATTTAAGAGGTGTATTCAAGTATTCCGTTATATATGCCTCTTGCGAAAAGCTCGGGGTTGTCACGCATTAAAAATGCGTCGCCCGGGTTGGTTATAAATCCAAGCTCTATAAGAACTGCGGGCATGGCGGTTTTGCGCAGTACGTAAAGATTCGTTCTTACCTGCATGCCTCGATTTCTTTGCCCAGTGGCTTCGGCGAGGCTTGAAAGAATGTCCTCTCCAAACGAAAATGCAACGGACGGGCGAGTAAATGCAAAGCCCTCAATGCCCGAGGCAGAGGACGATTCCGAGGCGTTGGTGTGAAGGCTTATAAAGTAATCCGCACCCCATTCGTTTGCGTCCGCCACGCGAAGACGCAGACTTGTGGTGTTTGACGTGCCTATCTGAGTCGTTGGAGTCGGGCGCGAAAGACGGGCTTCGTAATTCGGATTTGCGTTAAGGAGGGCGGCGAGCTCTATGCCTATGGGATATACGATATCCTGCTCGCGAAGACCGTTGCCTTCAGCACCTGCGTTGGGATTTTTTGGATTGTGACCTTGATCAATATAAATTTTTATTGCCATAGCTCTCTCCGTAAGAATGTATTCTGTAAAGTATATTCAGCGAGGAACGCATAAATTCACCCGTAAGAAAGGCGGTTTTGGTTTTGTATAGCGAAGAAAAAAATAAAATCGTGGGCGGCACGCTTTACGTCGTTGCTACTCCCATTGGGAATCTCAGCGATATAAGTGAAAGAGCCGTAAAGGTTTTGTCCACAGTAAGCTTTGTTGCCGCAGAGGATACGCGGAACACACTGAAACTTCTTGGTGCTCTTGGTATTTCCGCATCACTTATTTCCTATCATGAGCATAACCGTATTGAGGCGGGTGAGAGGATAGCCGCGCGACTTTTAGCAGGCGAGAGCTGTGCATTGGTTACGGATGCGGGAACTCCCGCAATATCCGACCCAGGTGAGCAGCTGGTGGCGCTTTGCGCAGAGCGGGGAATACCCGTTACGAGCATTCCCGGTGCTTGCGCGTGTATCACGGCGCTCACACTTTCCGCTCTGCCAACGTCGCGCTTTGTTTTCGAGGGCTTTTTGCCTGTCAAGGGAAAGGAAAGGCGCGAGCGACTTGCCGAGCTTAAAGAGGAGCAAAGAACATTTGTTCTTCACGAGGCACCGCACAAGCTGATCTCAACGCTTACGGATCTTGCAGAATCCTTGGGAGGAGAAAGACGGATAGCGTTATGTCGAGAAATGACAAAGCTAAACGAGGAAGTTATAAGATGTACGCTTGACGAGGCTCTTACATACTACGGTGAGAACACACCTCGCGGAGAATACGTGCTTGTCATAGAGGGGGCGAGTGAAACGCAAAAAACGCAAGCGGATATGTCACCAAGGGAAGCGATAGACTATTACATAGCGTCGGGGCTTTCCAAAAAAGAGGCTATCAAGGCGGCGGCAAAGCTGCTCGGTATTCCTAAAAACGATGTTTACCGCGCTTCAATAGAGGACTGAATTTTTAACAAGGGGCTGCTTCATTTCGCGCAGAACAAAAACACACGGAAATAGACATAAAAAAGATACCGCTTTATTATCAAGAAATTGATGGTAAAGCGGTATTTGCGGTATTTTAGGTAGAAATTCTTGCGAATTTCAATTTTTATGTGTGTTTTTTAGCCGCGTTTTGGCTCTCTGGCGTACCCTTGTACGCCGACGAGAACCAAACCACGACTTCTGCATCTAAATGACTCAGCCCCTTTATTCTTGCGGCTCGTTATCCTTTTGTAATTCAAGAATCTCCAGTAAAAGCGCTCCGATAATAATTGCTATAATACTTATAAGCGAATATTCTATCATTGAGGCACTTGTTCGTATAAGCAAAGTGCCCGGAAGACTGTCAGCATACCATAAAAAGTGAAGTAATATGGCAACGAGGTGGCAGATAACCGAAAATGCGCCATATATTAACATTTTAAATGAAAGCGGTGAAACACCCAAAAATTTTCTGTCACTCATAATATGTATCCTTTCTGATAAACTTGATTCCATAATAATTATACATCAAAGGAAATGTATTTTCAATGCAAAGTTTGAGGAAAAGTATGCAGATTTTTCCAAAAAAACTCTTTACTTTTATTTATGAATGTGGTAAAATAATAGTGTTAAGGTATTTACAACAGACAAGAGAAAGGCTGCGATTTGCAGAAAAGAAACGTATGAAATGTCCCGCTTGCGGAAACCCCGACAGTAAGGTAATAGATTCCCGCCCCATTGAGGACGGAAGCAGTATAAGAAGAAGGCGTGAATGTCCCGCCTGCCAAAAGAGATTTAACACCTTTGAGGTGATCGAAACCGTTCAGATCATAGTTACCAAGAAGGACGGCTCAAAGGAGCTTTTCGACCGTAACAAGCTGCTTTCGGGCTTGCTTAAGGCTTGCCAGAAGCGCCCCGTTAACGCGGAGGAGCTCGTAAACGAGATAGAAACTGAGCTTCAAAACTCTCTTTCTAACGAGGTTACCACGGTGGAGATCGGTGAGATGGTAATGGATAAGCTCAAGGAGCACGATGCGGTCGCTTACGTGCGCTTTGCATCTGTTTACCGCGAATTCCGCGATATTGAGACGTTTCTTACGGAGCTTACAGAGCTTAACAAGAAATAAAAAAAGGATCACGGTACGTTTAGTGCCGTGACCCTTTTTTATTTTACGGCTTGCAAAGAGGGAAGTGGATATATTTTTATACCGTCTTCTCCTATACTTGCGGTGAATACTGTCGTTGCGCGCGAGTCAAGCGTACCGTCGAGAAGCATTTTGCAAATAATATCCTCGGCGGTATTGCGTATAAGTCGCCGCAAAGCACGAGCACCCTTTGAGCTTCTTATCGCTTGCTTTGCAAGAGATGCGGAAACAGAAGCGTCAAACTCCACCTTGTATCCAATATCGGCGGCTCTTGCGGAGAGCTCGCACAGCGAGCGATCGGCGATTTTTTTGAGGGATCGCTCGTCAAGCTCCTCGAAAAATACGATTTCGTCTACACGTTCCAAAAATTCGGGACGGAAATGCCTTTTAAGAGCTTCGTTCATTTGTTCTTTTTTTGCAGAGTTTCCGTTCGCACTTGAAAATCCTGTTATGCGGCAAGCGTCGGTCGTTCCTAAATTTGAGGTCATAATTATTACGCAGTTGCGAAAATCTACCTCTCGACCGCTCGCATCGCACAGCCTGCCGTCCTCAAGTATTTGCAAAAGCAGATCGAAAACGTCTGCATGCGCCTTTTCTATCTCGTCAAATAGCAGAACGCAGTAAGGTCTGCGGCGCACCTTTTCGGTGAGCTGGCCGCCCTCTCCGAAGCCGACGTAGCCGGGCGGTGAGCCGATAAGCTTTGAAACGCTTTGCTTTTCAATGTATTCCGACATGTCAAAGCGAATAAGGGCGCGGCGGCTTCCCAAAAGCTCCTCTGCAAGAGAGGTGGCTAAAAGTGTTTTGCCGACTCCCGTGTTGCCGAGAAATATAAACGAGCCCATAGGCCTCTGCGGATCACGAAGCCCAGCCTTCGCGCGGCGTATGACACTCGTGAGCGCTTCAATTGCCGAGTCCTGCCCGATCACCTTTTTGGCAAGCTCCTCGCGGAGCTTAACTATTGATGCCTTTTCACCTCCGAGCAGGCGGCTCGTTGGTATTCCCGTTTGGGTAGTCAGCACCTCGGCTATCATTTTTTCTGTAAGCGTTATGTGCTTTCCGCTCTTTTGAGGTTTTTGCGAAAGATTACATTTTGCGGCGGCTTCGTCAATAACGTCGATTGCTTTGTCAGGTAAAAATCTGTCGCTTACGTAGCGAGCGGACAGCTTGACAGCCGCTTCTATAGCGCCGTCAGATATTTTAATGCCGTGATGCTCCTCGTATCTCGGGCGAAGCCCCCTCAGTATATCTATTGCGGCAGGAATTGATGGTTCTTCGACTAAAACCGACTGAAACCGCCGCTCAAGCGCCGCATCCTTTTCGATGTGCTTGCGGTATTCGTCGGGTGTCGTGGCCCCGATGAGGCGAATCTCACCGCGTGCGAGTGAGGGCTTTAATATGTTGGCGGCATCGACCGCGCCCTCTGCTGCTCCTGCGCCCACGATCACGTGTATCTCGTCTATAAATAATATCACGTCGGGGGATTTTTGCGCTTCAGCTATAACGCCCTTCATTCTGTCTTCAAATTCACCGCGGTATTTTGCACCCGCAATCATTGAGGGAATGTCTATGGAGAGTATTCTCGCTGAGGCGAGAGATGCGGGAACTAGCCCCTCTGCTATACGCGCGGCAAGTCCCTCGACGATAGCAGTCTTTCCAACTCCCGGCTCGCCGATAAGGCAGGGATTGTTTTTTGTTTTTCGGGAGAGTATTTGTATAACGCGCTCCGTTTCCGCATCGCGTCCTACGGTAGGGTCTGTTTTGCCGCCTGCGGCAAGAGACGTCATATCACGCGAATAGAGAGAGAGGAGCGCCGAGGTGCGAGATTTTTGCTTTGTAGGCGCAGCCTCAGTCTCCTTTTCCTCGTGCGCAAGGCTTGACGTTCCGCGTCCTGAGCCGAGGTCGTTTATTAGTAATGACGGAGATATTCCTGCTGCCTCTATAAGCTTTAGCGCCATACAGCCCTCCGTCGTAAGCAAAGCGCCGAGAATGTGCTCCGTTCCAACGTAGGTACATCCTCGCTTTTTGGCGAGCTTTCCGGACTCCTCGATTATTCGTTTGGATTCGGGAGTCATGTCAGCGCCCGTGGGCTCACACCGCTCTCCCTCTCCCGAGATCTGCACTATGCTTGTGCGGACAGTGGCGTGAGAAATACCGCGCAGGGAGAGTATGCGCGCGGCAATGCTCTCTTTTTCACTGCAAAGACCGAGCAGAATGTGCTCCGAGCCTATATACGGGTGACCTAACTCTCCTGCCTCTTTGGCGGCATTTTTAAGAGTGTTTTGCGCCTTTTGAGTAAATTTGTTATGCATAAGAACCTACTTTTCTCTGTGTTTTCTTATGATTATTTGTCCGTATTTCTTTACTTTATTCACGCGCTTTATAACCTCTCGTATGCTACACCTCGCGTTTGTCTATGTTTGAGTATTCTCTTACTATTCTGTTCCAAGTTCTGATATCGACCTCACCCGTTTCGGGCAAGCCGTTTATTCTTTGGAAATCACGAATTGCGTCCGAGGTGGCGGTATCGAACGTTCCGCTCTCGACTACGTCCTCAAAAATATCGTAGGATGCGCGAAGCTCAAGAAGGAGCAGTTGAATTATGCGGACGAGGGTGAGCGTGTCTCCAAGTGCTACGGTATAGCCTATGGGCAAGGACGGAAAGAAATAAAGCCCTTGCATCTCTCGCTCATCTCTTGTAGCGTCCAGATATTCTTTGTAAAGAATATCCCACGTTCGTTTGTCCGCAATACCCGTCGCGTCAAGCCCCATTTGCCTTTGAAAGTCGATAAGAGCCTCCCGTGTCGCACTCTCAAATATACCGTCTATGGGGATAGTGTTGGCTCGTTCGGGCGAGGCGGCGAGCCGACGCAGGTATTTTTGCAGATTGGTTATTGCCTCGCGTCTGTTTTGATGTGTGCTTGTGCCGTTCATACAACCTCCTTTATGATATTTCGTAGCCGGGAAATTGCCCCTCGGAGAGTCGGGCACCCTTGTAAAGGTCGCTGTAAAGATTTGTAATGCCGTCCCAAGTAGCGGCGGCAACGGTCCCGTTTACGGGTATGCCGAGAAACGCCTGCAAAGCCTCAACCGATGCCTGTGTCTGCTCTCCAAAATAACCCGTCGTACCCGTCGCGGGAATTTCCGGAATGATGCTTGCTATAAAGCTTATGTACTCCTGAAGAATACGTACTACCTCGGACTCGGAACCGAGTCGCAGAGGGATACCGGGGTAGGGTAGAATATTTCCCTCAATGTACTTAAACGGAATAGTTTCGAGAAAGCCGAGATACGTTCGGTAAAGAACGTCCCACGTGGCAAGGTCTACCGTGCCCGTTACGGGCAGCTCGAAGGTGCGCTGCATGGCTCTTACCGCATCGGCAGTCGCGCTTCCAAATATACCGTCAACAGATATAGGCGGGATAGTATTATAAAACTGTGCGAGATACGCAAGAAGATACTGTACGTTGGTTACCTCGACTCCCGTGTCTCCCTCGGAGAGCTCGCGGCTATACTGTTGAGTTACCTCGGAGAGCTTTATGCCCTCGGAGTCAAGCTCGTTAAGACGCTTGACGGCATTGTATATCAGCTGTATGCGATACCACGTTGCCGTACCTATCACTCCGTCGGGTGTGAGTGAAAATGTCTCTTGAAATGCCCTTACGGCGTCTTCGGTATCAAAGGAAAAAACACCGTCGGGAATGGCTATCTTGGGTATTGCGGGGTAGTTATCGGAGATACGGTTAAGTCTTATCTGAATACTTCTTACTTCATCACCCGCGCTTCCGATACGCAAGGGTATCTCGGGAACGCTCGGCTCGATATTTTCAACGGGCGCATTCGCAACGATGTCAATATCGTTTCCGTAATAGTATTGCAGTATTTCATAGGGAGAAAGCCCTTGGTTTGCAAGCTGTACAGTACCCCACTGCGAAAGCCCCTGACAGGTTATCTCCGCGCCGTCGCAGTAAGCAGTAAATAGAGGCTCGACAGAGCCTTGCCGAACAACGTAGCTTGTAAAAAGCTCGTCAACGAGCTCGCCGATGTTTTCAAAATATTCGCGCCCCGCAACGAATGACTGATCGGTCGAGGTGGAGTTGGTAATATCGAAATCGTAGCCGCGAGAGCGGTAAAACTCGGTGTAAATGCGGTTGAGCGCAAACGATGTCTGCGCATAGATATTTGCGCGTATTGCGTTTTCGGGCCACGTGGGATATATCTCACTCGACGCTACGTTTGCGATATAATCCGCAAACGGAACGGTGACGTTTTCCGCAGGCGCGTCGCGCGGACCGAGGTGCACCGTTATAAATTCGGGAATACGCGGTGTTCTTGCCTCTCCGTTATTCAACGTAATCACCTCCAATCGGCGCTTCGGTCACGTGCTGTTGAGTATTCTGCGTCGGATTTTCGGTAAGTGGAAGCAGGATTACGGGCTGAACGGAATTTATACCCGAGAAAATGGGTACGTTATGAAAAAACGCGGGCGAGTAGCCGTCTAGAAAAACGTCGAGGTTGTAAACGGCATAGGCAGGTACGTCCAAGGACGGCGATTGAGAATTTTCGCGTGGCGGAGCGGCAAGAGGCACGGTAGGTGTAAGACCGTCGGAGTTTGTGGTAAGGGAGTATATGACGGCGGAATCGTCAACGTCCCCCCCACGTATGTTTACCGCAACACCCTCAAGCGGTATGGCACCCGAAGCCGTGGAAACCCTTACGGTAAGATAACCCACGGAATCGGTGGCGCCTTGATTTGTGTTTGGAGTCATAATAGCCTTCCTTTCTGGAAAATTTTATTTTTGCTATATAAATATATGCCCCTTACGCATAAATGTGACCAAAAGGCAAAAAAAGGACATGCGACGGTTGACGAACAGAGAGAAAAATGTTATAATGATGTAGATATTTGTTTTACCCGTTTGAAAAACGGTGGAGGTATGCATTGATCAGATATAACGTATCGACGTGCACAGCCGAGATGTCCGTTTCTACGCTTTGCGAGATAGGGGCAAGAAGCGGAAGCATTGACAGACGGCACGGTTCAGGTAAATTGAATATGCATATAGGCTCGGAGATACACAGGCGGCTTCAGAGTGAGGCGGGAGCTTTTTATGAGGCAGAGGTGGCACTTTGTAACACAACACTCTTTGGCGGAATGTACTATACCGTAAGCGGCAGAGCCGACGGTATTATCAAGAGCTCTGACGGAGCGGTCGTTGACGAGATAAAGACCGTTCACGGCTACGAGTTTTTTATGCCGCCGAGCACGTCGCACCTCGCGCAGCTTAAATGCTACGCTTATTTTCTGTCGGTGCGTGACTCTCTCGACTCCGTTCGCGCAAGGCTTACCTACTTTAACACGGATAATGAGAAAATAAAGTATTTTGAATTTGCGTTCAGTGCGTCTGAGCTCAAAGACTTTTATTTTGGACTCCTTTCGGAGGTGTCCTTCTTCGCAGAGCTTGAGGCTAAAAGAACGCTTGACGTGCTTCCTACCGCCGCGAATGCAGTATTCCCATACGGAGAACTTCGCGAGGGGCAGGAGATGATGATAAGAGAGTGCTACGGAGCGATAAAGCGCGGTCAGCGCCTTTTCGTCGAAGCACCGACCGGAACGGGGAAAACCATATCATCGCTTTTTCCGGCGGTCCGCTCTTTGGGCGCGGGCTTTGCCGATAAGGTGTTCTACCTTACGGCAAAGGCAAGCACGCGCCGCGAGGCGTATTATGCCGCCTCAAAGCTTTTTTTGTCGGGTACGCCCATACGCGCGGTGGTGCTTACCGCCAAGGAAAGCCTGTGCCGTTGCTCGGCTCGCGCGTTAAATCCCTCAAAGAAAAATACGTGTAACCCCGACGAGTGCCCGTATGCGGCAGGATATTACGACAGAGTAAACGGAGCTCTGCGCGATCTTTTGTCCTCGTCAAACGGCTACCCAATAAAAACGGTGCTCGCGGCAGCAGAGAAGCACGGAGTTTGTCCTTATGAGCTCTCTCTTGATCTTTCGGAGTACTGCGACGTAATAATTTGTGATTATAACCACGTTTTTGATCCCGCTGTGTATCTGCGCAGATATTTTTCGGATACGGGCAGGAGAGAAAAATACGTTTTTCTTGTGGACGAGGCACACAACCTTGCGGACAGAGCGAGAGATATGTACTCCGCAACGCTTCGCCGCTCGAATATTGAAGCGCTTATTTCTCCCGAGAATGACGGAGATCTCGGCGGTGCGCTTGAGAGCCTTTGGCGCGCAATGACGGATCTGAAGAAGCTTTGCCGCGACTCGCTCGTAAAGGATGCGGATGGCAACGAAAGAGGCTTTTTTATAAGTCGCTCCCCCCTTACGTCCTTTATTGGCTCGATCGAGGTGTTCAGAAAGAAATGTGAGAGCTGGCTACGAAAAAACGAAGCGCATGCGCTTTACGACGAGGTCTATACACTCGTATCGGATATAAGAAAATTTGAGTGTGTGAACGAATATTTTGACAAGGGCTTTCTTTCTTACGTAGAAATTTGCGGCGGTGATATAGCGATAAAGACGTATTGCCTTGATCCGTCTGCTGTCATGAACACGCTTTTGGAGAGAGGCGTCGCATCCGTTATGTTTTCGGCAACCTTGACGCCCGCAGAATATTTCTGCGACGTGCTTGGCAGGAGTGAAAAGAACGTAAGCATAACGCTGCCATCGCCGTTTGACGGTGAAAATCTGTGCGTTGCGGTCGCTGACTACGTAAGCACAAGATACGAGGACAGAGCATCGAACGTGATGAAATACGTGTCGGCAATTGCAGCGACTGTAAGTGCAAAAGCAGGAAACTACGTTGCCTATTTTCCGTCCTACGACTGCATGGAAAAGGTCTACGGAGCCTTTTGCAGAAAATATCCCCATGTAAGCACGGTGGTGCAGAAGAAAAATATGTCGCACTCCGACCGAGAAAGCTTTCTCGGAAGCTTTAAAGAGGGAGAGGGACGCTTGCACGTAGGCTTTTGCGTGCTTGGCGGCGTGTTCAGCGAGGGAGTTGACCTTCCGGGTAGCCGTCTGATAGGCGCTATTATTATCGGTATCGGTCTTCCCGGACTTTCTAACGAGCGAAATATAATTAAGGAGTATTTTGACGAGGACGAGGGCAGGGGATACGACTACGCATATACTTATCCCGGAATGAACAACGTGCTTCAGGCAGCAGGCAGAGTTATCCGCACAGAGAGAGATGCGGGGGTTGTTGTCCTGGTTGACGACAGATATGCAACTCCAAAGTACAGACAATTGTTCCCACAGCATTGGAAAAACGTCCAATATGCAGGAAATGCTGCGTCACTTGCAGAAATATCGCGCCGTTTTTGGTACGATAGGGGTTAAATATGAATTATTTGTTAAAAAAATGCACAAAGCAGAAATAATTCTTGCTTTTTTGAAAATATTGTGTTATAATGTAGCGGTATGAAAAAATGAGAATTATTTGGAGGGTAAAATGACTTACGAAATGATGTCTGCCGAGGCGCTTAAGAGCGAGCAGGCAAAGCTTTTGGTGGAATATGAGGATATAAAGGCTCGCGGACTCAGCCTTGACTTGTCGCGTGGCAAGCCTTCGAGAGCACAGCTTGATCTCGTGACGGATATGCTTACCGTTCTTTCTAAGGACGAGGATTGCTTTGCAGAAAACGGATTTGATTGCCGTAACTACGGAGTTCTCGACGGTATCCCCGAGGCTAAAAGACTTTTTTCCGAGCTTTTGAATATACCCGAAAAGAATATAATAGTATGCGGAAACTCATCGCTTAATATTATGTATGATACCATGGCTCGCGCAATGCTTTACGGCGTTGTAGGGAGTGAGAAGCCTTGGGGCGCAGAGAAGGCAAAATTCCTTTGTCCCGTTCCCGGATACGACAGACATTTCTCCATCTGTGAGTCGCTCGGTATCGAGATGATCAACGTAAATATGACTCCCACCGGCCCCGATATGGACGAGGTCGAGCGCCTTGTTGCGTACGACGCTTCTATTAAGGGAATCTGGTGCTGCCCCAAGTACTCTAATCCCGACGGATATACCTACTCCGATGAAACCGTGGCTCGCCTTGGTGCTATGAAGACTGCGGCGAAGGATTTCAGAATTTTCTGGGATAACGCATACGCTATCCACGAGCTTCACAGCGAGGGCGGTGACGTTCTTGCTGACATTTTTGAGGCTTGCAAGAACGGTGGCAACGAGGACAGAGTATTCTACTTTGCATCTACTTCTAAGATCTCCTATCCCGGTGCGGGAGTTGCGATCTTCGCGGCATCTGACTGCAACCTTGCGCAGATCAAGCCTATAATGGCAGTTCAGACCATAGGTCACGACAAGCTCAATCAGCTCCGTCACGTTAAATATTTTGGAAACGCAGAGAATGTTATCGCACACATGCAGAAGCTTGCTGACATTCTCCGTCCCAAGTTTGAGATAGTAGAGAAAACTCTTACTGATGCTCTTGAGGGCACGGGCGCGGCTCATTGGACTCACCCTAAGGGCGGATATTTCGTCAGCCTTTACGTTATGAACGGTTGCGCAAAGAGAACCTACGCGCTTTGCCGCGAGGCAGGTATTACGCTTACGAACGTAGGCGCTACCTATCCTTACGGACGCGACGATGCAGACAGCAACATAAGAATTGCGCCTTCCTTCCCGACAAACGCTGACCTTGAGGCGGCAATGCAGGTTTTGACGCTTTGCGTAAAGCTTGCTGTCCTTGAAAAGCTTCTTGCAGAAAAGTAATTAAGTAAAAAACAGAACGGCGAAGCCCATATAGCTTCATCGTTCTGTTTTGTTATTGAAAATATTAGGAGAAAAACTTGAAATACGATTATCTGATATGGGATTTTAACGGCACGCTTCTTGATGACGTGCAAACGGGAATAGAATCGGTGAATACTCTGCTTGCGGAGCGGGGAATACCCACCGTAGAGAGCGTAGAAAGATACCGAGAGGTCTTTCGCTTTCCGATAATCGAATATTACCGCGCGCTTGGCTTTGATTTTGATAAAGAATCCTACGAGGAGCTTGCGCCGAAATGGGTAGAGCTTTATCTCGAAAACGTAAAAAAGGCAGCTCTTTACGAGGACGTCCAAAAAACGCTTGAGTACGTACGAAAGAGCGGCGTTAAGCAGACGGTGCTTTCCGCTACCGAAGAGACGATGCTGCGCGGACAGATACGCGAGCTTGGTATAGAGAACTACTTTGAGGAGATATTGGGGCTTGACAATATACACGCCGGCTCAAAGCTTTCTCTCGCGAGAGCGTGGAGAGAGAGTCACCCCGACGCAAGAGCGCTCTTTATTGGTGATACCGACCACGACGTACAGACGGCGGAAACACTCGGCGCGGACTGTATACTTGTTGCTCGCGGACACCAAGGCAAGGCTTATCTTGAGACTTTGGGCGTCAGAGTCGCGGACAGACTTGATAAAGTCGTCGAATTAATTAAGGAATAATTCCCGCGGGTCTTGACATTACTCGAAATTTGTTATATAATTACGTTGTCTTGATATTTAGAATAGACAATAAATGCAAGGAGAACTCATATGCCAATGAAAATGACATTTAGATGGTACGGAGAGGGAAACGACCGTATCAAGCTGTCGGACATCAAGCAGATCCCCGGTGTCGACGGCATAGTCTGGGCGCTTCACCATAAGATGCCCGGAGAGGTTTGGGAGGTCGAGGAGATCGCCGAGGTCAAGCGTCAGCTTGACGAGTACGGCTTCAACATGGATGTCGTTGAGTCCGTAAACGTTCACGACGACATAAAGATCGGTCTGCCTACTCGCGATATGTACATCGAGAACTACAAGACGACCATCAGAAACCTTTCGAAGTTCGGCGTTAAGGTTATTTGCTATAACTTTATGCCCATATTCGACTGGACACGTTCAAATCTGTTCCACCCCGTAGGCGACGGCTCGACCGCTCTTTTCTACGAAAAGGGAATGATCCAGGACGACTACAACGCTATGGCGAAGTATATTCTTGATTTCACGGAGAAATATAACATGTCGTTCCCGGGCTGGGAGCCTGAGCGTATGGCAAAGCTTGACGAGCTTTTCAAGGCTTACGAGGGAGTAGACCACGAAAAGCTTTGGGGAAATCTCAAGTATTTCCTTGAGGCTATAATGCCCACCTGTCGCGAGTGCGACATCAAGATGGCAATACACATGGACGATCCGCCATGGGATATTTTCGGTCTGCCCAGATTACTTGTAAACGAGGAAAACATAGACCGCTTCCTTAAGATGGTTGACGATGAGTATAACTGCCTTACACTTTGCTCCGGAAGCCTTAATGCAGATCCGAACAATAATGTAGCTGATATTGTGCGTAAGCATTGCGACAGAATTGCTTTTGCGCATATAAGAAACGTAAAGCACTTCCCGAACGGTGACTTCTCCGAGGCAAGCCACAGAGATTGCGACGGTGATACGGGTATTCTTGAGATACTCAAGGCATATCACGACGGCGGCTATGAGGGCTATATACGCCCCGACCACGGCAGACACCTCTGGAACGAGGGCCCCGGCAGCGTGCGCCCCGGTTACGGACTTTATGACCGCGCGCTCGGCATAATGTACATGCTCGGCGTATGGGATTACCTTGAAAAGTTTGATAAGAAATAAGGAGAAATAAAATGACACAGCTTCCTATAAATATAGATTACAGCGGCAAGGTAGTTGTCGTAACGGGTGCGGGCGGACTTATCTGCGGTGCTATGGCAAGAGCGTTCGCACAGTCGGGCGCAAAGGTTGCGGCTCTTGACCTCAATGAAGAGGCAGTCAAGAAGCTCGCTGACGAGCTTAAGGCAGAGGGCTATATTTGTGAGGGATACAAGGCAAACGTGCTTGACCCCGAGGCACTTGAGGAGGTTCACAAGGCAGTTCTTAAAGACCTTGGCGCTTGCGATATTCTCGTAAACGGCGCGGGAGGAAACAACCCCAGAGCAACTACGGATAACGAATATCAGCACGAGGCAAAGGAGGGCGGAAAATCCTTCTTCGATCTTCAGGCTGACGGTGTTGACTTTGTGTTCAAGCTCAACTTCCAGGGCACACTTCTCCCCACCCAGGCATTTGCAAAGGACATGGTTGAAAAGAAGGCAGGCTGCATTCTCAACGTATCATCCATGAATGCATACACACCTCTTACGAAGATCCCTGCATACTCTGCGGCAAAGGCGGGTATTTCCAACTTTACGCAGTGGCTTGCAACTCACTTCGCAGGCACGGGAATCCGTTGCAACGCGATCGCTCCCGGCTTCCTCGTTTCGGCTCAGAACTATAAGCTTCTCTTTAACGAGGACGGAACGCCTACCGCAAGAAGCGCAAAGATCCTTAACGGAACGCCTATGGGCAGATACGTTGACGCATCCGAGCTTCTCGGCGGAACGCTGTTCCTTTGCGACGATAAGTCGGCTTCCGCTATCACGGGCGTTGTTCTTCCCATTGACTGCGGATTCTCTGCATATTCGGGCGTTTGATTTGATTAAACAAAAAACATGGCTGACGGCACCAAAGGGTGACGTCAGCCGTTTGTGTTCTTAAAAGGTACGGGTGGCAGGAAAGGAAAAAGTGTGCGAAATATCTGAAAACAAAGTGCCATGTGGCAAACATGCACAAAAATCCAGCCTAATTTTTTACACTAAAAGGGGCTGTTATTTACCCAAATGTGTGGAAGTGGATGTTGACAAAGCGCCCTAAGGTATGGTATAATGTGTATACAGAGTAGCATTGGCTTGAATTTTGTCATCTCAAGCCGTGTTCTTTGATAACTTTTGTTTTTTAATAGTAAGATGTGCAATGCTATTTAAAAAATAAATAAAAAAGGAGAAAAACATGAAAAGCACAATGAAAAAAATTTTAGCAGTGGCTTTGGTTCTCATGATGACCTTGCCACTCGTGGCATTCCCCGCAGGTGCGGAAACCAGCGCTCAGGCCGAAGTTGAACCGCTCTATACGGTAAATTTCAACGGCGACAGCGTGTTTAGTGGCGGTTCCGGATGGGCAGGAGCAAAGGTCGAGAAGACTCAAACTTCCGCAACCATGTATACCTATTACAGCAAAAAGGCAAGCAATCTTGCCAGCAGCGTTTGGGGTGCGGATCTTAAAGGATTTACGATCCTTAATAAGTCTTACACGGTAGTGTTTACCTTAACTGCAAGCGGTGAAAATGAAGAGATCGGATTTTTCCCCGATGACTGGTCCGGATTTGTTATGACTCCCGGTAAGGACGCTTACAAGTTTGTTACTACCACGAAGACAGGTACAGGTGGTACTGACGGTAAGTACGAGGGCGTAATTGCAAGTGGTACGTATGAGAATAACAAATCTCTTACACAGGCCTACGCTATTGAGTTTGCAACCGAAGGAACTCAGTCTGCTGATAAGGGTGCAACCGAGGCGGTTACTGTATACAAGCTCTATGTTTTGATAGACAATAAGTTTGAATGTGTTTGCTCTCTTTCGGGGGATCAGTTGGACGACAAATATTTCGACTGGTTCTATGATTGGGAAGATGACGGAGAAACGGTTTACGAGGACGACTTTACACTTCGTCTCTACCGCAGAGGCTATGCTCTCAACGATAATTACGAAACAACGTCCACGAAGATCGATCCCAGTAATGGAACTGTAACCGTTAGCAACATGAGCATTTACGAGGGGCTTGTAGCTACTAGCATTGAGATCCCCAGCGACGAGCCTACACCGGATCCCGAACCTACACCGGATCCCGCGCCCGCTGAGCCCAAGGACGGCGATCTGCTTTACACGGTAAACTTCAATGGGGATGAAGTATTCAACAAACCCGGCAGTAGCTGGGCTGGTGCTGTCGTTCAGAAGTCTGAAACCTCTGTTATCATGTCTACTAAGAAGGATTCTACCGGCACTAACTACAGAGGAAACGCATGGGGTGCTGACCTTAAGGGTTATACTATCCTCGGCAACTCCTACACCGTAGTATTTACGGTTGAGGCAAGCGACCTTAACCAGGAGATCGGCTTCTTGCCTTGCGACTGTGCAGGATTCGTTGTAACTCCCGGTCAGAACAAGTTCAGATTTATTACCACTGTGTTCAACAATCACGGTAGCGAAGGTGCTTATGAGAACGTGATCGTAAGCGGTGAGTACCAGACTGCAGCAAGATCCTTGAAGCAGACCTATGCTATCGAGATCCAGACCTCAGGAACCAAGGATAATCCTGACGTTGTTGCATACAAGCTTTACGTAGTTGATGGCACTGAGTGGAAACTCGTTTGCGCACTTACCGACGAGCAGATGGACAACAGCTACTTCGACTGGTTCATGTATTGGGAAGATAAAGGAGAAACGGTTTACGAGGAAGACTTTGCCATGCGCTTCTACCGCAGATGCTATGTTCTTGATGAGGACGGCTTTGCAACCGATGCGCTTGACAGCCTCCAGAACGGAACCGTAACCGTTAGCGATGCTAAGCTTTACAAGGGACTTGTAGCTACCAATAATCTTGTTGCTGCTCCCGAGACGGAAGTAGTAGTTCCCGACAGCGGCAATACCGACAGCGGCAATACCGACAGCGGCAATACCGACAGCGGTAACACCGATAGCGGCAATACCGACAGCGGTAACACCGATAGCGGCAATACCGATAGCGGTAACACCGACGGCGGCAACACCGATGGCGGCAACACCGACGGTGGCAACACCGAAACGGGTACTCCCGAAACAAGTACTCCCGCTCCCGAGACAGAGCCTGCGGCAAAGAAGGGTTGCGGTGGAAGCATTGCTATGACGGGCGTTGCTCTCGTTGGAGCTTGCGCTGCTATGCTTGCAGTTAAGCGCAGAAAGAACGAAGACGACTAATCAGATTTAGCTCGTAAAAGTTAATTAAAAATTAAGTTGCACCTGCATTTCACTCCGCTTGGAGCTGAGATGCAGGTGCTTTTTTGTTTTTTTGATTTTCTCTGTTCCAAATTGATAGGGGAGGGTCTTGCTCCTCCCGAAAATAAAGCTCGCGCACAAAAAATTGCCGCTGAGGCTGTTGGAACAATGAGCCTTCCCCAGTGGGGGAGGGTGTTACAAGACTTGTGCGAGTGACGGATAAGGTGTCAAAATTCCTTTTTCAAGAGCAAAATGCAAGGCTTTGGGGCTTTTTTGTACCTGATTTTTTGCCTGTAATACCCTTATTTTACCAATTATGGTTAGCAAATGGATTTTTTAGGATATAAAACCCCTTGTTTTACGTTAATAAATGACAGCAAAACAACCAAAATGGGTGTGCCCCAAATACCCGTTTTTGGTGACTTAGTTGAACATTGTCGAAAAACATTGACTTTTTACGGTTTTGTGGTATAATTACTGTAAGTGGGGTGGGGGAAGTTATGCCCATTTTCACGCTGAATTTGTTATTACAAACATTTAGTATATAAACTCAAAGGATGGGGTTTTGAACTATGACTAATTTGATTTTTCCGTTAGCAGTCTTGGGAATGGCGCTGGTGCTTGTCGGTATAATATATCTCTTGAAGCGCTTTAACGTCAAGGTAATATATGCAACGAGGCCATTGGCGATCATTTTGTTCGTGGTATCGTTCGTAAGATATCTTTATAAAAAGCCCGCGATCTATAGTTTGCACGGCTTAGATAACGCTGTGTCGCCGTTCAACGCAGAGACGCTGAATATCGGACAGACGGCATTGGCGGTGATTCTTGTTTGGTTCTCCTACGCCGCTATACTGATGACGGTAATAAGTGCCTTCTACAATTACAAGACCCTGCGCCGAATGGTCAATCTATTCGCTTTGCCGATGCTTGCGGTGCTACTCGTCTTCTTCGAGACTTACGGTATTGCAACGGTTGGCACAGAGGCGTACGGCATTTCGAATACCCGCCTTTGGATAATGGCGGCAGAGATAACGGTCGCGATCGCTATTATCATTGGAAATTGCTTCGAGGATAATAGATTTGAGGTTCCCAAGAGCGCAAGAGACGTCGGCAACTATTTCGCGGCGCTCATTCCTGCGATACTTGCAATAATGCCTTGCTATGTGCTTCAGGCGTTCTTCGTTATCAAGGATACGACACTTAAGCTCTACGACTTTACCCCCGAGCACAGAGTTATGCTTTATATTGCGGTAGTTCTTCCTATCGTTGGATACAAGATACTCAGAGGCAAGCCCACCGAGGTCAGCAGAATGATCCTCATATACGCATCATTGGCGTTTCTTTGGGTATATATCGGAAGATGGGAGCTCCACGAGTTCAAAAATCTTGCCAACTGGCCGCTCCACCTTTGCAATACCGCTATGTTTCTGACTCCACTTTGCCTTGTATTTAAGATGAAGAGACTCTTTAATTTCTGTCTCTTTATAAACGTTCTGGGCGCATTCTTCGCTATGCTCATGCCTCACGCGCTTGTTGAGTGGAGCATAGTTGGAACGGAGCGAGTTTCCTACTGGGTAAACCACTATGCAGCGTTTGCTATGCCGCTTCTGATAGGCTCGCTCAACATATTTAAGCGTCCTAAGTTCAGACAGTTCATATACGCGGTCATTGCACTTACTGCTTACTTTGGATTGACGCTTTTCCTTAACGCGTACCTCACGCAGAAGACGGGAAATGTTTCCGACTTCTTCTTTACGAACAGTGACTTTATCGTTTCTAAGCTCGGACTTTGGGCGGAGCGTACCCGTGACTTTACGATAAGCTTTAATTTCAGAGGATACGATCTGACGTTTTATCCCATCTATCAATCTATTTTCTTGGCATCGTACATATTGCTCGCTGTTGGCGTTTGGTTCTTGTATGCTATACTGTTCAGCGCGATCGACAAGGACGAGGACAGATACAGAAGAGAGAGGAGTTACAGAAAAATGAAAAAGGATCTTAAAAAATATCTTGGCGGAAAGCCCGACACCGCGTCCATCAGCGGAAGCGATGCCCCCAGTCTTGTTATTAAAAACTTTTCAAAGAGATACGGAAAGAATAAGCATTATTCCGTAAACAACGTGTCCTTCGAGGTCAAGGGCGGAGAGATCTTCGGCTTCCTCGGACCGAACGGTGCTGGTAAGTCTACCATTATAAAGAGTATCGTCGGAATTCAGACGATAACCTCAGGAAATATCGAGATCTGCGGCTACGACGTGGAAAAGCAGCCTGTTGCGGCAAAGATGAACACCGCGTTCGTTCCCGACCACTACGCGCTTTACGAAAATCTCACCGGAAGAGAATACATAAACTATATTGCAGACCTCTTTGAGGTAAGCAAGAAGGACAGAGAAGAGTTTATAAATAAATACGTTGATCTGTTCCAGCTTACAGGGGCGTTTGACAACCAGATGAAGACGTACTCTCACGGTATGAAGCAGAAGATCACCATTATGTCCGCATTGGTTCACAATCCTAAGGTGTGGATCCTTGACGAGCCGCTTACAGGTCTTGACCCCACGAGTATTCACGAGGTCAAGGAGTGCATGAAGGAGCACGCGGCTAAGGGTAATATCGTATTCTTCAGCTCGCACATTATCGACGTCGTTGAAAAGCTCTGCGACAAGATCGCTATTATTAAAAAAGGTCAGCTTCGCGCGTACAAGTCTATGCAGGAGCTGAACGAAGAAGGCATTGAGCTCGAGAGATACTACCTTGATATTATATACGACGGAAACGATGAGCACGTTCCTTATACAGAGCCCGAGGCGGGCGCTGAAGCTGTGGAGGAGAACGCATGAAAAGTCTCTATATCCTTGTAATGATGCAACTCAAGGAACAGATGAACTTTAAGCGTTTAAAGACAGACAATGCAAAAGCGTTTCACTTATTGATGTCAATTGTTGGCGGAATATTGAAATTTGCGGCTGTCACCGCTCTTTGCATCGCGTTCCTGCTTGTATCAAAGATCCTTGGTCTGTTTTCATTCCAAGGATTGCCCGTACCGGACACGGTCATCTCACTTGTGTTTTCGGTCATGCTTTTGCTCTCGGTCGTTTCCTGTACCGTGGGGCTCACAAAGTCGATGTACTATGCGAGAGATAATGCAGTTTTGCTGACGCTTCCTTGCACGTCCTTGCACGTATATCTTTCCAAGCTTATTATATTCTTCATATTCGAGATAAAGAGAAACCTCTCTTTCCTCGTTCCCATGTTTATCGCATATTATATTACGCACAGCTATCCTGCAGGTGCGTATGTATGGATGCTGTTCTGCATGATATGGGTGTCGCTGTTCACTGTGGCAATAGGTGCGCTGTTCTCGATCCCCACTATGTGGATAGCAAACTTCTTCAGACAGAATAAGTGGATGCAGATGGGTGGTTTGGTTGCCACGGTCGCTGCCGCTTCGGTTGCGCTTTTCTATGCTATCTCCCTTATTCCCGAGAACATTGACCTTGTTGCGGCATGGTCAACGATCTATTGGCAGATCCAGGACTTCCTTGGTGCATATGCTAAGAATTTCAGCTTCTTGTATGACTTTACGCGTATGCTTTTGGGTGAGACAGCAAACCTCAAGACGACATTCCCGCTTCTTATGACGGGACTCAGACTTTTGATGCTTGCCGGAACCGCTGTCGGTGCGCTCTTTGCAGGACTCCTTATAGTACGCCCCTTGTTCTACAAGATGGCAAGTACTCCCTTCGAGTATCTCAAGAAGGCAGTTAAGCCCAGAAAGAACAAGCAAAGAAACAAGGTTTGGTCTTCTGTTTACACTAACTTCATGATAACGGCAAAGAATACGAATACTATCTTTGCAAACGTTGGAATTCTTATTTCGGTTCCCATGCTCATATTCCTTCTCAACAAGATATTCCTTGCTATGAAGACGAGAGAAATGGGAGATCACATGATAATAGCGTTCAATCTGCTTATTATGCTTCTTATCGTTCTGAACTCCAACTGCTCGATCTCGAGCCTGTACTCCAGAGACGGACAGAGCGGCTACCTTATAAAGACGCTCCCCTCTAAGTACACCTTGCCGGTCGTTACCAAGCTTCTCCCGAACACCACGTTCGGCGCGCTTGCTATTCTTGCGACGGCGCCCATTCTTAAGCTGACGCTTCCTCTTGCGACAGCCGATATAATTCATATAATTCTTGCGATAGAGTTTATCTTTATTGCGCACATGTTCTATTCGGCAGAGCTTGATTTGGTGAACCCGCAGAACCAGCTTTATGCAAGCGTTGGAAGCACGGTTTCAAATCCCAACGAAACAAAATCGACTGTTTCCGCATTTTTGATTTCTTTCTTGGTAGCAGGAGTAGTTTTCTTCCTTCTGTTTGAGGGAAGGGGATACGTATACGTTAAGCTGATAGCTGTATCTCTTGGCGTATTGATTTACAGAACATGGATGTTCTTCTCTATGCTGAAGCTTTACTATAAGGAGAAATAGTATGAAAAAAGCAGTAATTATTATTATAGTTCTTATCTACGTAGCTTCGGTAGCGCTCGTAAGCTTTTTCGGCTTGCAGTTCAAGGTGTTCGAGGAGGTTATTCCCGTTGAACGCATTGAGATAACGAACGAAGGCCAAAAGCATAGTGAGACACAGGGAGATTATATCGTAATTCATCCGGATGCGAGCGGAGAAAGACGTGTAAAAATAGATTATCACGTGTACCCCGAGAATGCATCTAACACAAATGTTGATTTCGCCTACCAGGAGGTCGAGGGCGTAACGGTCGACGAACACGGACTCGTGACGTTTTCAGGACCGGGCTTGATCAAGGTCAGAGTTATCGCAACCGACGGTAGTAATACCGAGGACACCTTGCTCATAATAGCTCGCTGACACCTCTGATAGGCTTATCAAAATATAAAAGAGGATTGAAGGGAGGACCTCATAGAATTATTTGTACTTTTTATTCGCAATTATAGTTTGTTTTACAATTCCTAGTACGAAAGGAAAAAGGATTATGAAAAGGAAATTATTGATTTTACTTATAGCATTGCTCGCCGTAACGCTTAGCTTTACAGCATGCTTCGGCGGCAAAGAGGAAGAAGAAGAAAAAAATAACAGTATACAGTCGATCAAGGTTGTAGAGGGAACGTATCCCACGCAAGTAAACCTTGGCGATACTCCCGATTTTTCGGGCATCAAGGTAACTGTTACCTATGCTGATCAATCTACCAAAGAGGTAGGCTTTGCTGACGTTAAGATCAGCAAGGTAGATACGACGACGACAGGTAGCAAGTTTGTTACCGTTACGTATGAGAGCAGCTCGGTGAAGTTTGAGATCGTCGTTATAGACCCCGAGGCTACTGCCACGGTAACGGGAATTAAAATCGTTCCCGGCTCGATGCCGACCTCTTGCTTCCTTGCACACACATTGGATATTTCTAAGCTTCAGGTCGAGGCAACGTATAATAACGGAAGAGCGAATGATGCACTCTCTGTTTCAGAGTATACGTATACGACCATTGATACGTCTACGCCCGGTGAAAAGACGTTCACTGTAACGTATACGGCTAACCCCGCGCTGACAGATAGCATCACTATCAAGGTCCTCGGCATTGCTAATATGCTGGTGGAAGGTAACTCCATCGGCAGCAAGATATTTGTCGGTGAGACCTTGGACACCTCGAACCTCAAGGTAGTTGTTTACTACGAGGACGGAACGAGTGAAATTGTGACCAAAGCTGACGTGACTCTTGGCACGATAGATTCTACCACCCCCGGCACGAAGAAGCTTGCTATTAGCTATAATGGATTTTCTATTGATTGGTCCGTTGTAGTAGTCGGCACCGTTGGTATGGAGGTTGAAGGCTGTCCTGCCGAGGTGCTGTACGGAGGCACGCTGGATCTGAGCAATATTAAGGCATACCTGCAGTATACCGACGGTACGGAAAGCCAAGAGCTCTCCAAGAACGTTCTTACACTTGGCTCGATAGATACCCGCGTGGTTGGCGATCAGCAGCTGAAGGTGTCTTACAACGGCACCGATGCCTTTGTGACGATCAAGGTCGTTGGCGTAGAGTCCATGACGGTAGCGCCAAATTCCATTGTAACGGAAATTTTGAAGGGCGGTGCGTTGGATACGAGCCACGCTCAGATTTCTGTTACGTATACGAATGGAAAATCGGCTATCATTGACGCAGGTGCGTTTGTTGATCTGAATGGCTTTGATGGAAACGTTGGAGGCAATCAGGTAATTAAGGTCGCTTATCTCAATAGTACCATTGAACATTCGATCAAGGTTTGTACGGTAACCGAGCTGTATGTTGAGGGAATTAACAAGGTTTTGCCCGCAGGAACGCCGGTTGATCTTACGAATATGGTGGTTTACGGTTACTATAACGATACCGCGCACACCAGAACTCCGGAGCCGATCCCGGTAGACAGCATTACGACCACCGTGGCTGACATAAATGAAAATGAGGATGTACTCAATTCCGAAGAGAACAAGTCCTTCTTCGTAAAATATAGCGGAGATCTTGGTGCGGCAGAGCTGAAGGTAACCATTACCACGACGCCCCCCGTGCTTTCCGGAATCAGAATTGATCGCTTCCCAGAGGCAATCGGCCTTGGCGGAAAATACAACAATGATGCTGTCGTGGTCTATGCAGTTTATTCAAACGATGATGAGGAACCACTCACTACCGGTTGTGCGATATCTATTGAAACTGATAAGGTAGGCGATGCAACTCTTACCGTTACTTATGAAGGAATGAAAGACGAGAAAACAGTCAAGGTGCTTCCTATAACCAAAATGGAAGTCAGCGGTATTGCTGACGTGGTTGACAAGGGCGGCGTACTTGACACCTCGGGTGTTCAGGTGATTGTTACCTTCTCGGACGGAACGTATACCGATAGCCGTACAGTTTCCGTGAATGACGGCGTAACGGTATCGGATCCTGATACGAAGACCGGTGGCGACAAGACGCTGACCGTAAAGTACCTCGGTAGTGAAACCACGTTCGCTTATCACGTCAAAGCCGTAACAGGTATTTCGATCGTGGGCGGAACGATCAGCTCCGAGATCCGTGACGGATACGGCTTGGATGATTCGAGCCTTATGATCAAGATCACCTATACCAACGGTGATGTCGTGCGTAGAAACGCAAAGGAGATCGGTGCTGAAACCGCAGGAACGCAGAAAGGCTCTACAACGTTTAGCGTAACGTATGAGAACTGCACCGCTGAGATGCCGCTTACTCCTATCAGCATTTTCGTTGATCCTACAGGCGTGATCCAGACGCTCTCCGCGCTGAACGGCACCGTTCCCGCAGAGGTTCGTCAGGGTGCGACACTCAACTACGCTGATTTGCGTCTCTCAGTTACCTACTATAAGATAGTTGATGGCAATGTTCAGCTCTTCGTATATCTCGTAGGTATTGACGACGACTATCTTAAGATCACTCCTGAGACCTTTGATACCTCGACGACCGGCGATAAAGCCATTACCTTTACCTATAAGTGCGGTGGCTATGAAGGCTCTACCAGCGCAAACATATCGGTTATTGGCGTAAAACCGGCGGAAGAAGGTGGAGTTGAGATCGTCAGCGGCATTTTGCCGTTCGTTGTTCAAGGCGACACGGTAAATACCGACAATATCTCGATCAAGGTAACCTACACCAACGGCTTCTATACCTACGTAGGCAATGGCGCAAACGGTGTTACCTTTGATGAGTACAGCACCGCTAATGTAGGAAAAATCACCTTCACGGTTAGAGTTTTCGGTGTTCCCGCTACTAAGGAAATCGAGGTCGTTGCGCCTCCTTCCACAGACGGAATCATCTTCGGTACACTGCTTCCCGATGAGCTTGTCGCAAGAGATAGCTATAAGAAGAACTTTAGAGATCAAAAGAGCGAGTATCGCGTAGGTGACGATAACCCCTATTATTTTAATCTTAACGTTATTTCGCTTGACGAAAATGATAATATCGTAGAGGTGCCCGGCTCCGAGGTCCCCACGACTGCAAAGATATACCTCGGAGGAGCAGAGATTGGAACGAAAAATGAATATGTAACTTTCGATTCTGCCAACAACTCCTACGACTTTACTGATAAAGCAGTAGGCAAAACCTTTACGCTAGAGGTATGTCCTGTGAGATATGAGAACGTAGCTGGTATGAAGCAGACGCATACCGTAACCGTTGTAGACGGCTATAACATCTATAAGGCTTATGAGCTCAACGTCATGACTAACTGCTCCAACAATATCATGAAGGCTATTGACGGCGCTCCTGCGCTTTACCAGAAGGACGTTGCAACCGAATTCTTGCGTCAGAAGGGAATTGTTAGACCTGAAACACTTGCAGGTATCGTATTGCATTGCAACCTGAACGTAACTGAAAAAGATATTCCTGCTGAGTACATTTGTCACTACACAAGAAACGGTGTAGAAGAGAAGGGACTCTACGATCAGCTCGGTATTTTCCACCGCGAGCTGTCGACGACTCAAAAGACCTTTGCTATTTACGGAAACTATTATAGTGTTTACTCCTATGAAATTTCTCCCGTAGCGCACAAGGGATTTGGCGGTAACCCCGACGACTTCTCCTCGTCCGATCTGTTCAAGATCCGCACGTCGACTGACGTATACAGCTCGCTCAATTTGAATATCGAACCTAACCAGATGGTCTTTGATGATTACAAGGTCAACATTCAGGATATCTCCACGAGAGATAACGACCCCAACAGTAACGACCAGGCGGCATCTGAGCGTCATATGAGAGGTATTATTTGCTATAAGCTCGGTGCGTGTGTAGCAAACGTCACGAATATAAATATTGAGGCTTACCAGACGTCAATGCTTGTAGAGGATGCGAATACCACACTCAACCTCAATAAGTCCAACTTCTACAACGCATGGCAAGGACACCTCTTCCTCTGGAACGATAACTACGTTCAGCGTTATTTCCAGGGTGACAGTGATAAAACTACCGCGACGGCAGCCTATGCCCGTGACGTTGTCGTTAACATCACCGAGTCCAGCCTTACTAAGTGCGGAGGTCCCGTTATAATCTCGCAGAGTACGAAAACGGACTTTGCATGTAATAACGGAACAGGTTCTCAGGTCAATGTGGATGCAGACAGTGATCTTCATACGTACGTAACAGGCCAGGAGGCTTGGTTCGTAGCAGTCGGTCAGACGCAGCTTGCAGCACAGATCAAGGCGATGAATAGAATGGTAATGCGGTGCCAAAACAATGATTTGTCTCCGTATTACGGATCTCACGGATACCTTTCTACGAAATATATCACCAATGTTGAAACCGTGAACATGGTCATGGTCAACATGGGCGAGGGCGTAGCCTTTGACGGAAGCGAGAGCTATAACGGCTACTTCAAGCACGGCGACGATGTTGCTATGAAGATGTCGAATGGTAAGAACAGTAGAGATCTTTATAGTAATACTACATTAGACATGTACGTCAATGAGTCGAAGAAATTAAACGAGAGGCGCGAGCCCGCTCCTGTGTTCCAGTCCAGTGGTGGCGGAACCGCACTTACAGACGGTAATACCGGATGCTACGGTCTTGAGACCGGAGCGCTTGGTGCTCCTCAGCAGAACTTCTACGCAGGCAGATACATTACGTTGTATTACGCGGGTGTCGGAATCGTTATGGAGTACTATCATCCGTAATGATGTTGGGATGTAAAGTTCTGACTAAATAAAATCTCCCACCGCAGAGGAAAGTTCCTCTGCGGTGGTTTTTTATGCAGCAGAGCAAAATTCCTTATTTGGAACTTAAATATCAAACAAATAAAGAAAATTTTATAAAAATATCCATTTTAAGAAAGAAAAATGTAGAAAATATTTAGCATTGTCCTGTTTTTTGTACATATCATATGATATAATAAAGGTGCAGAGAGGAAGAAATATGAAAGGCAACTCTCGCAAATTTAAAAAGGCAGGTACTGAAAATGAATGCTGAAATGAATTTTGAAAGAAAGTCTATAATGGAAGAAAATAAGGAAATGGGTATCGTTTCCGAGAACTGCAACTGCTCCGTTTTCTCTATGGCAACGGTCGTTGCTGGCGTACTTATGGTAATAGGCGCGGTGGTTTACGCAATAGCTACTCTTTGATTTGGGGTACTTGATTTTCGTGCCGATCTGTGATAGAATATATTCGGTACATAAATATTCATCTTGGGGGTCGGCATGGCGAAAAGCTCCAATCAGAAATTAAAGCTTCTGTATCTCATGAAAATATTTCTCGAAAAGACTGACGAGACTCACGGACTTACGCTCAGAGAGCTGTCCGACGAGCTTGCCGCGTACGAGATACGCGCGGAGAGAAAAAGTCTTTACGACGATATTGAGCTGCTTCGGGTGTACGGGCTTGACGTGTGCGTCGTGCGAGATAGACAAGTCAGATATTATCTCGGCTCGCGTAGCTTTGCGCTTGCGGAGCTTAAGCTGTTGGTTGATGCCGTTCAGTTCTCAAAATTTATAACCGCCAAGAAAAGCGCCTCGCTTATCAAAAAGCTTGAGGGCTTAGGAAGCCGTTATCAGGCGTCGCAGCTTCATAGACAAGTCGAGGTCAGCGAGCGTCTTAAAGCAGAGAATGAGGAAATTTTCTGCAACGTTGATATGATACATAGGGCGATCTCCGAAAACAGAAAGATCTGTTTCAGATATTTTGAATGGGACGCGCAAAAAAAACGCGTATTGCGTCGCGACGGAGCTTTCTATTGCGTCAGCCCTTGGGCGCTTACGTGGGACGACGAGAATTATTATATGGTAGCCTTTGACGGCGAGGCAGAGCGCATTAAGCATTACCGCGTTGACAAGATGCTGGAGATATATATGGATAAGTCCGCGCGCGAGGGGCAGCAGCAGTTTTCCGCACTCGATATGCAAAGATACTCAAAGCAAGCCTTCGGAATGTACGGCGGTGAGCTTTGTAACGTGAGAATGTCGTGCGATGTCTCGATGGCGGGAGTCGTTATCGACAGATTTGGTACTGATATAATCATTGCCAATCACGGCGAGCGATTTGAATTTACCGCAAAGGTAATGCTCAGCCCGACCTTTTATTCCTGGGTGCTCGGATTTGGAAACAAGATAACCGTGGTATCTCCCGATGACGTTCGCAGGACGGTAAAGGGAATTGCCGAAGAAGCCTTTTTGGCGTATAAGGACTGAATATTATATTTGAAGATTTAAAGCAGGCAGATCGCACTCTGCCTGCTTTTTGCTTTTAATTTGTTTTTAAAAAAATAAAAAAATTCAAAAAAGGTATTGACATTTGAAATTTTTATGATATAATAATATCAAGAACAATTCTTAATAAGGAGTTATTCCAATGAAAGAATCGAATAAAGAAAAAAGGAATACACTGCAAAAGAGAATTGTTTCGGACGTTTTTTGCAGCATGGACAATCATCCCTCAGCCGGAATGGTTTACGAAGCTGTGAGCGAGAAATTCCCTGGTATCAGCAAGGCGACGGTCTACCGCTTGCTTGCGGAGGCAGCCGAGGAAGGGAAGATTCAGCGGCTGAAGCTCTCGGACGCAAACGACCGATACGACATCACTACCACAAAGCATTATCACGTGGTTTGCAGATGTTGCGGCTCGGTTGCCGACGTTGATGCCGACGTTGATGACGCGCTTATGGCAAGCAAAGCTTTCGGACATCAGGGATTTGAGGTGGAAAAATGCCACGTCGAGTTTGTGGGTGTCTGCGAGAAATGTCAAATCAACTAACTCAAAAATAAAATTTTTTAAAAGAAAAAAGGAGAAAATTTATCATGGCAAAGTTTGTATGTTCTGTATGCGGTTACGTTCACGAGGGAGATGCTGCTCCCGAAAGATGCCCCCAGTGCAAGGTTCCTGCGGAGAAGTTCAATAAGCAGGACGAGGGCAAGATGACTTGGGCAGCTGAGCACGTTGTAGGCGTAGCAGAGGGCGCCCCCGAGGATATTATCATGGATCTTCGCGCAAATTACATGGGCGAGTGCACCGAGGTTGGTATGTACCTCGCAATGGCAAGAGTTGCACACCGCGAGGGCTATCCCGAGATAGGTCTTTACTGGGAAAAGGCAGCTTACGAGGAGGCAGAGCATGCAGCAAAGTTTGCAGAGCTTCTCGGCGAGGTCGTAACGGACAGCACAAAGAAGAACCTTGAAATGAGAGTTGCGGCTGAGAACGGCGCGACCGAGGGCAAGTTCGACCTTGCAAAGAGAGCAAAGGCTCTTAACCTTGACGCTATCCACGACACTGTTCACGAGATGGCTCGCGACGAGGCTCGGCACGGCAAGGCGTTCCAGGGTCTGCTTGAGAGATACTTCGGCTAATAAAGCAACATAGTTCCGTCATAGGAGGAGAGAACAATGCAAGAAAATTACATGGTGTGCAACTGCAAGCAGGTAAGCTACGCGGATATTGCCAACGCGCTTGATGCTAACAAAAATTTTGATTCGGTGCTTGAGGCTTTTGACGACGTTCAGAAGGTAACTCATTGCTCCACGGGTTGTGGCGGATGCCACCAAAAGGTGCTTGATCTCATCTCAGAGATTATGATGGGTAAATAAGTAAAAAGTTAATAAACCAACGACGAATTAGGCATTTTAAAGAAAAAACAGGAGGAAGATCCAATGAAGTACGTATGCCCTTGTGGCTATGAATACGACCCCGCGATTGGCGATCCTGATAACGGAATCGCACCCGGTACGGCTTGGGAGGACGTCCCCGCCGATTTCGTGTGTCCCGTGTGCGGTCTTGATAAGGATTCATTCGAGGCAGAGGAGTAATTAAATAAAATTTCAACGGGCAGCCCTCGGGCTGCCCTATTTTTTGCTTTTTTGATATTGTGACTGATAACCTCGACGATAATCTTGAAGATGATATTGAAAAAAGTCTTGAAAAACGGCAATATTTATGCTATAATCACCCTGTATAATTGTAACATTATACTTAGAATATTTATGTTTTACCGAGGTTAGAATGAAAATTATTCCCAGAAATGAGCATCCGCGGCCTGACCGAAAGAGAGCTGATTGGCTGTGTCTTAACGGAACTTGGGATTTTGAAATTGATAATGCCAAGGTCGGCGTATATAAAAAGTATTTTGAGCGCAAGGAGCTCGATTCGAAAATAGTAGTACCTTTCTGCCCCGAGAGTGAGCTTTCGGGAATCGGAAACACGGATTTTATGAATGCTGTCTGGTATCGCAGAGATATTGATATTCCCGCGGAATGAAGCGGAAAAAGGATACTTTTGCACGTTGACGCTTGCGATTATGAGACAACGGTGTACGTTAACGGCAAAAGAGTCGGCTCGCATTGCGGCGGCTACACCTCCTTCCAATTTGATATCACGGACAAGCTTTTGGATAGCGAAAACTACGTAACGATCCACGCTGTCGACGATATCGCGACGGAGCGTCAGGTGTCGTGCAAGCAATCCCGCCCACTCGGCTCAAGCGGTTGCTTCTATACGAGAACTACGGGAATCTGGCAGAGGGTCTGACTTGAAGCCGTAGAGGCGGCTCACGTCACAGCCTACAAGACCTACCCCAACATCTCCGAGCCCTCCTTGGGACTTGAGGTGTTAACGAGCGATGCTGCCATCGGAGCATCTCTTAAGGTTTCTGCATATTACGAAGGACGTCTTGTGGGAGAGGGAAGTGCGACGGTTGCTTCTGCCTCAACTATGCTGAATATCTCCCTTGCCGAAAAGCATCTTTGGGAGTGCGGAAACGGAAGACGTTACGATCTTGAGTTTTCTCTTACAAAGGACGGAAAGACCGATCTTATGAGCGGCTATTTTGGACTTCGCGAGGTTGCTCTTTCAAAGGAAAAGGGATTTCAGCTTAACGGGAAGACGGTATACGGCAGATTCGTTCTTGATCAGGGCTACTTCCCGACGGTATTTACACAGCCCCCACGGACGACGCGCTCGTGTTTGACATCGAGGCTTCCATGAAGTGTGGATTTAACGGCGCAAGACTTCATCAAAAGGGCTTTGAGCCACGCTTCCTTTATCACGCAGACAGACTTGGATACATGGTTTGGGCAGAGACGGGCAATTGGGGACTTGACTGGACTCTTGAGGGAAACATATATAATTTCCTTCCCGAATGGCTTGAGGAGATGGAGAGAGACTTTTCGCACCCCTCGCTCATAGGCTGGTGTCCCTTTAACGAAACGTGGGACCTTCACGGCAGAGCGCAGTGCGTTCATCTCCTTGATACCGTTTACGACGTCACCAAGGCGATAGATAAGACGCGCCCCGTTATCACGTCGAGCGGCTCGCTTCCTACCAAGCGCACCGACGTGCACGACGTGCACGATTACGAGCAGGATCCCGAAAAGCTGAAAACGATATTTGACGATATCGACAATGGAATAATCAAGGATCAGCTTTACAGATGGCATCCCAAAAAGCAAAAATACAATACGAAGCTTCCCATATTCGTCAGTGAGTACGGCGGCATCAAATGGGTACTCAACAAGGCGGAGGACGCATGGGGCTACGGAAAGAGCGTTATGGACGAGGAAGCATTCTTCGAGCGTCTTGAGGGCTTGACGGATGTGCTTCTCGAAAACGAAAACGTGTTTGCGTACTGCTACACCCAGCTTACGGACGTTGAACAAGAGCAGAACGGACCTTTGACTTATCAGCGAGAGTTTAAGTTCGCTCCCGAAAAATACCACAGAATATTTTCAAAAAAAGCGAAAATCGAAGAATGATTTGAGAGGGAAATAATATGAAAAAGAGAATTTCAAGAATTTTGGCGGTACTGCTTACTATCTGTATGCTGCCATTGCCTTTTGCGGCGCTTCCTGCAAGCGCGGCTGTGGCTGTGGATTATGACGATGCCGATGACGGAGATCTGCTCTACACGGTAGATTTCAGCGGAGACAGCGTGTTTAAATCGCCCGGTAGCAGCTGGGCTGGTGCTACGGTTGATACGACTCAAACATCAGTTACCATGTACACTAAAAGTGATAGTAAACGTATAAGTAGAGGCAGCGCATGGGGTGCTGATCTTAAGGGCTATACGGTCCTTGGCAAGGCTTACACCACGGTGTTTACGCTGACTGCAAGTGATTCCGACGAAGAGATTGGCTTCTTGCCTTGCGACTGGGCAGGCTTTGTCATAGCCCCCGGTCAGAACAAATACAAATTTGTTACTACCAAGCATTCCACTAATGATCAAGGCAGATACGAGGGAGAGATCACGAGCGGTACCTACAATGGTACGGGCGCGTTGACTCAGACCTATGCCGTTGAGTTTAAGGTTTCCGGAACGGAAGCAAATCCGAGCGTCGATGCTTATAACCTTTACGTAAAATCGGACGACACATGGATGCTTGTTTGCGCCCTTACCGACGAGCAGATGGACGAGAGCTACTTCGACTGGTTCTATTACTATAGTGGCGTATACGAGGAAGACTTCACCATGCGCTTCTATCGCAGATATTATAAGCTTGACTCGAGTGGATTTACGACGTCAACGCAGGATTTGACGCAGCAAGGAATCGTGACGGTCAGCGATGCAAAGGTCTATAAGGGGCTTATTTCAGATTTGAACCAACCTCAAAACTCAAAAATTTATTACCAGCTCACCAAGGACAACTCAAATCTCCGTATAATCGGTGTAGTCGATTTTACTGAGGAGGAGCTTAAGAATTACGCTAATCTCGGATTTAACGTAACTATGTCTTTTGACGGCAAAGATTATAAGAGAACCTTTACTACCCAAAACGTTTACACAAGTCTTGTTGCAGACGGAAAAACGATCTATGCAAGCGAATACGGAAATTATTTCTTCGCGATAGATATCGCTGATCTTGAATTCGCGGCGGCAGAAGACGTTGTCTTTGAGGTCGAAGGCTTTGCCACTAAGCTCGACGAAACCGTCGAGAATGTATTAGGAAGCAGAAAAATAAGGATAGACGGAGATCCTCTTTCTATTCTTCCCACTTTTGAAGGATATAGCTTTGACAATACAAATACAGGCGACGACTGCTACATGAGAAGCTTCGGAGAAGTGTATTATTCAGACTTTGAGGACTATTGCGACGAGATAGCAGAGAGCGGCTTTGAGCTTTACGCCGAGAAGACGCTTGAGGACAACGTCTATAAGACCTACGTAAACAAGAGATACGTTGTCACGACGATCTATACCGCGTACAATAGCTACGGCAAGGTGCTTGTAGAGCCGCGTGTCGGAACTGCGCTTCCCACCAAGGCGGAGGATAACGTATATAATCCCATCGCGGGCGTAGATACCACCATCACCCAGGTTGGACTCTACTATGGTTCTCTCGCAGACACGTATAACGGAATGAGCTATGTGGTACAGCTTAATGACGGAAGCTTTATCGTCGTTGACGGAGGTTTTGCATATGAGGGATATGCCGATCGTCTCTACTCTGTTTTGAAGAAGCAAGCGCCCGATCCCGATAATATCGTGATAGCTGCATGGATCATCTCCCACGCGCACGACGACCACGTTGACGTTTTTGAGAGCTTCTTTGAGTCTTATGGAGATAAGGTGACGGTCGAGAGATTTATCTGCAACCTGCCTGAGGCGGGACAGCTTGTCAATAACTGGTCGGACGAGAGAGACGGAAATATCTCTTATACGAACAAAATTAGAGAGTTCTTGTATACCACCCTTAAGGATATTCCTAAGGTCAAGGCTCATCCCGGACAGGAATTCAATATACGAAACGTAAAGATAGATATACTTTACACGATCGACATTTACGATTATGATAACAAGAAATTGGACGACTTCAACAACACCAGTGTTGTTTTCAAGCTCACTGCAGAGGGCAAGTCGATGCTCTTCCTCGGAGACTACGACGACAAGGCATATACGATGAAAAACCTCTATACTGCAAGCACTCTGAACAGCGACATCGTGCAGGTGGCTCATCACGGCTTGCCTGAAAACAGCAGCGGTGCGTTGTATCAGTTGATAACTCCCGAGTATGTGTTCTGGCCTGCTGCAGCATGGGTGGTTAAGAACGGCACCGTAAATCTCAAAAACGGTTCACAAAATGAATGGATAATTGAGAAATGCGACGAGGAAAATATCTATTTAGCAGAGAATAACGTATACGTATTCAATATGAAGGATCTCACGTGTGATAAATACGATACCGTCGCGGAATACCTTGTACCTGCTACCTAAAATCTAATAAACGACATTTGTGAGTCCCGTCTGTGCTTTATTGCAAAGGGGACTCACTTTTTTTAAAAAAAACTATTGATTTTTCCAAATAAATGTGATATAATACTTACGCTAGGTATGAAAATATATTTTAACCATAGGAGGAACTGTGTAGTGTTGAAAACATTAAAAAGAGTAGTTATCTGCTCGTTAGTGGCATGTATGTTGCTCGGATGCGTTGCATGCAACAACGGTAAGCAGGAAGAAACCGAAACGGATGCGATTACAAACGACCAGATAGAGACCGAAGCGGAAACCGAACCCGCTCCGAGAGTCAATAAGGCAAACATCAAGCTTGACGGTAACGTTGCTGATGTTTTGTACTCCGTTGACAGAGACTCGGTGCTTTCGGAGGCGACAGGTACCTTTGCAAGCGAATATTCAGATGTCGTCGGCAAGTCGGTTGACCCCAAAAAGGCAGGAGCATACGACGCTTCCAGAACTGACATACTTGTCGGAAATATTAAGTACGATGAGAGCAAAGAGGTCTATGCTACTCTTAAGTATAGCGAGGCAAAGGCTTGCGTCGTAGGCAGTAAGCTCGTCGTTGCAGGCTACAACAGTGCTCTTGTGTCTGAGGTGCTTGAGGAACTTGCCATCGTGCTTAAGGAAAAGAAGGATGCAAACGGAAATATTGTTCTTGACGAGAGCTTCAAGATCGAAAAGACCTATGCGGAGCCTCTCGGAGCGCTTCCGATTCTTTCGGGAGCAAAGCCCACTTTCGTTGATACGGGTGATGATTGCTACATGATCAATTTCGGAGAAGTTGATGGTGACACCGTATTTAAGGACTACTGCTCAAGTATAGTTGCAAGCGGCTTTACTCTTTATGCAGAGAAGAATATGGAGGGTAATCTCTATAATACATACGTAAATGACAAATACGTTGCTACCGCTATCTACACCAAGTATAACAAATACGCTAAGGTGCTCGTTGAGCCGCTCAGCGCAACTGCGCTTCCCACCAAGGCGGAGGATAACGTATATACTCCCATCGCGGGCGTAGATACCACCATCACCCAGGTTGGACTTTATGACGGTGATCTTGCTGCCACGTATAACGGAATGTGCTACGTAATAAGACTTGCAGACGGAAGCTTTATCGTAGTTGACGGTGGCTTTGCACGCGAGGGCAGCCCGGAACGCATCTATGATGTTTTGAAGAAGCAGGCACACGATTCCGATAATATCGTGATAGCTGCATGGATCATCTCCCACGCGCACGACGACCATGTTGACGTTTTTGAGAGCTTCTTTGAGTCTTATGGAGATAAGGTGACGGTCGAGAGATTTATCTGCAACCTGCCTGAGGCGGGACAGCTTGTTGACAACTGGTCGGGCGAGAGAGACGGAAATATCTCTTATACGAACAAAATTAGAGAGTTCTTGTATACCACCCTTAAGGATATTCCTAAGGTCAAGGCTCATCCCGGACAGGAATTCAATATACGAAACGTAAAGATAGATATACTTTACACGATCGACATTTACGATTATGATAACAAGAAATTGGACGACTTCAACAACACCAGTGTTGTTTTCAAGCTCACTGCAGAGGGCAAGTCGATGCTCTTCCTCGGAGACTACGACGACAAAGGGTATACGATGTCGAAGCTTTATACCGTTCGTACGCTGGGCAGTACCATCATGCAGGTAGCTCACCACGGCTTGCCTGAAAACAGCAGTAACGGTTTGGCTTCAAAGATAACCCCCATCTACGTATTCTGGCCGGTAGGCGCTAGTGTAGTCAAGGGAGACGTGGATCTCTATAATGTCAAAGAGAACCAGTGGATAATGAAAAACTGCGTAAACATGGGTAACGGCTTTTTGGCAGAGGATAACGTATACGTATTTACAATGAAGACTTGCAAGGTTGAAAAATACGAAACCGTGGCGGACTATCTTGCAAGCTAAACAGCACGACCGTAAATTAAAATTGATATCAAAAAAGTAAAAAATAAAAAATTAAGAAAGGAAACAAATTATGAAAAAAACTTTTTTGAAGCTTGGTTGCTTACTGTTTGCAATCATACTTTCTCTGTCAACTCTCGTTGCATGCTTCGGCGGAGATGAGACAGAGGAGACCCAGGGCGGCGCTAATGGTGAGGTCACCCCTCCCGTCGAGGAAGTTCCTCCCGTTCCCGATAAGGACTGGGAAGGAAGAGAGTTCAGCGTTCTCAGCGTTGAGGAAAGCTATGAGTCCAACTTTGAGATCGTTGGAGCAATGACCGGAAGCAAGATCTCTCAGGCAGTATACGAGAGAAACAACTTGATCAAGGACAAATACAACGTTAATATTGCGGCATACCCCGCTGCAAAGGATGACGGCTTGGATACTCTTACGGCTGTAATCGAGGCGGGAGACAACGACTATGATCTCGTATTCCTGTACCGCGACAATATGGCAACTGCGATCACTTCCGGATACATGAAGGATATTACCACCGTTGAGTATGTAAATTTGTCTAACAAGTGGTATAACCAGAGCACTCTCGAGTCCATGAAGATAAGCGGAAAGCTCTTCCATATGGCAAGTGATTTCTCTCTTATTGATAAGGCAAGAACCAACGTTCTTTTCCTTAATCGCGACTTGGCTGCAAACAACAATATCCCCGACATTGTTGCAATGGTAAGAGACGGCAGCTGGACAATCGATAAGATGTATACTTACGCATCACAGGTAGCTGTAGATAACGGTGATGGCATTATGGACCTTGAAGACCAGTGGGGCTTGGCAATGGGCGGTAGAGAAACTGTTTGCTCGATCTGGAACTCCCTTGGAAACGAGGTGGTTACCGTTAATGCTGATAACACCTATTCCGTTAACCTTACGAACGACCGTTCTTTGAAAAGTATAGACGCGATTGAGAAGCTTGTTGCTCCCAATATTACGTTCAAGGGAAATCAGTTCGGTACCTATGACGACTGTTTCGACACCTTTATAGATGAGAGAATGCTGTTCATGAGTGAAACTCTCAGTACTATTGAAAAGGTAAGCCCTGAGGCAAATTTCAGATTCACAGCGATTCCTTATCCTAAGCTTGACACTGAACAGACACAGTATTACACTACCAACGATAATATCTACTGCGCAACATTCGGAATTCCCGTTTGCGCAGGTGACTTCAGCTTCTCCGGCTTTATGGTTGAGACTCTCTCTTGGCAGTCCAACGAGACCACGTTCCCCGAGTACTACAACGTAGTATGTAAGGTACAGAACAGCTATGACGCCGAGTGTGCTGAAATGCTCGACCGTATATTTGAGGGACTCGTATTCGACTTCGGTCTCCTTTATGCTAATAACATAAAGAACGTAAGAGGTCTTATAGATAATGCTCTTTACAAAGGCAAGGATATAACCGGTGAGTATGCAGGTAAGGCTGACTCTATTGCAAGTAATATTGAAATGATCTTCGAGTCCATCAATATGAACACCGAGGCAGAATAATAATTGCTATAAGATAAAAATTAAATCATAGCAACCAGAGAACAGCCCCGAGCTGTGCGGGCAGCACAATTCGGGGCTGTTTAATTATATTATGAAAATAAATCTATAACCTTATTGGAGGGTATTATATGTCTGAATTCGGATATTCAGTATTAGATTTTGGTGCAGTAGGAGACGGTGTTACCGATGATACCGCTGCTATTCAAGCGGGAATAAATTTTCTTGCAAAGCGCGGCGGAGGAAAGCTCTTTTTCCCGTTTACTAAGGAGGGCTACCGTGTAGCATCTCCCGGAATTGAGGAGCTTGACGGAGCACCCCTGCGCTCGCAGCTTTATATTCCCCGTGGCGCGCATAACGTCATACTTGAGGGCGAGATGCCCTGCATGATGCTTTACCCCTATCAGGTAAGACCTGACGACGGTAAGTATTCGCCTACTACCTTTGGCAGAATGTGCATAAATACAAGGATATTTTCAGATTGGAATCCGCCTGAGGAGCACGATCCCACGGCACGTCCGTGGTCGATATTGGCAGCTCCCGAGGGAGATTCCTGTGCGGGTAAATTCAGCGTAAGAGCGTTTTCTATACGCAACCTTGAGTTTGCAGTAGCCCTTGATAAGGAGAAGATGTACCCCACTCAGGGCGCGGTAAACCTCGGCAACGTGTCGAGAATAAACGTATGTGATTCGCAATTTTGTCTGAATGAGGAGGTTGGAGACACTTTCTTGGGTAAGGAGCTTCAGCCGAACCCCTGCCATGTTGCAGGTCTTATAGCCTCGCAGGACCAGAACGACAATAACGTTTTGCGTAACGTTGCGGCTCAGGGCTTCAAATATGGCTTCGTTTTGGGTGAGCACGTTGTTGCTGATTATCTTTACATTCACAACTGTGAGGAGGGAATTACCTTCCACGATTGCTCTCACGTATCTATGATCAACCATATAGTTGCACAGCACAATACCGTAATTCTGTCAACCACCGACGTTGAGCTTTACGGAAACAAAAAGGGAAAGTGCAACGTGTACGTTGGCAACCTCAATTTTGAATGCGGAGTGGGCTTCAAGCCTGCGATAAGCCAGCTTCAGTATGGCATTCGCGATACCGAGAACAGACTTCGCGGAAGCCTCTCATGGCATAAGCCTTGGGGCAAGAAGGAGTTCCCCGTGGTAGGAGCTGAAAATTTCACCGTAACGAGATTCGGCTACGAGAATGAAAAAATCAATAAATAAAAATGAGGCTTTCTCAAATATTATTTGAGAAAGCCTCATTTTGTTCTGCTTCTTTATCCCCAGAACTGGACAAGCTCGGAAACCCTAACAAACAGGTCGGGGTTGTAGTAGTATATCTCCACGGAGTAGACCGCGAAAACGATGAGGAAGCAGTACGCGGCGCTCGCAAAGAAGGAAGCGCGCAAGAATGAATTAAGATTTATATTTCCTTGTAGATCAGCCGTGCTATACGTAAAGAACGTAAAGAATACGGCGGAGAGCAGAGCAAGGAATGCAAAATCGGAGACGTATCTGCCGAGCAGACCTGCGCCTTGCGCATCAAACAGCGCAATAAACACGCAAAGGGCGACTCCGAGAATGACGAATGCGAAGTGATTCTTCTGCATTTCTCTTGCCTTGCGGGGCAATAGCGCGAGTATCCAAAGCAGGGGGATCACCGCAAATATACCGCCGAAAACGGGTTCGGTTATGGTAGTGCCAAGATAATTTGACTCGATCACAGTGCCGTTTATAAAAGGGAAGTCCGCTGTGATGTTCGGGGGCTGTATGAGATAGGTGAAGAATGCAAGTCCAAGCCTCTCCACGCGGAAGCCGCGACGAGTCATGTCGTTGGTGGTAAGGTTGTAATTCGCGCCGAAATCAAAGGGTGAGCCGAAGCGAGCATAATTGTACCACATGATAAACGCCGCAACCAAGAGATATGGAAGTATCAAAGCGATCGTTGCTCCAAGCCCCTTTTTCGAGAACACAGTGCGGTCACGGAAAACACAGCCCCAATAAATTACGAAGATAAACGCAGATGCGACTAAAAGCTGCGGTCGGCAGCCCGCAACGAGCGCCATACACAGTGAGCCGAGAGACGCGGGAATAATTGTTACCCGTCCGCCTTCCTTGATCGAGCTTATCCAGAAATACAGCCCGAAAACGGTAAACGCAAGCGCGCTTATTATGGGGACTGAATAAAAGTCAGGGCGCTTCGCGATAAACACCGCTCCCGAGGCGTTTACGAATATGAGAGATGCGAGAAGATATGCTACGAGCGGTATCTTGCTCTCACCAAAATATTTTTTGATTATTTTTGCTATCAGCAAAAATGTGCCGAGAGCAAAGAGACAAAGACATATTGCGATGGCAACGAAATGCGGCAGATGGACGCCGGTTATCACTCTGTAAGGCAGATACAGCAAAAGCACGGGAACAATACCGAAATAAACGTAGTATTTTCCCTCAAAGTATGCGGCATCCCAGTAGTAGGATTCACCCTCCTCAAGCTTCGCGTCGGTGCGCTCTGAGTAGTCGTATGGGTTTTCAAGCTCGGAGAGATACTCGGGAGGCTCCGTGTCGAGGTATAGTCTGCCGTCAAGAATAACATCGGTAAGCTGATGATACTGCGCGTGGTGCGCCGACGAGCCGCTTCGGTTCATAAAGACCGGATTTAAGGTGGTCAGAGAGATCAAAAGCAGCATCTGGAGCACGAGAACGGCAAGGATTATAAGGCTTTGCTTCTTACTACCCGTGAATGCGTAAGACCAGACCTTTCCCTTAGGGCGCAAAAGTCCAAAAGCAAAAATTATCAGCGCTATGACCAAAACGCGTATTATATTGAATACGAACGGGTGAGGCTGATTAAAAATTATTCTGTCTATAAAGAAATGCGTGCCCTTGGAGGTCGACAGCGAAAGCTTGAGCGTGTGTACGTCACCCGAGGGCTGAAGCTCAAGATATTGGCTCGTTTTAACGGTATGGATGGTTTCCTGCGCCGAGGTGGAGATAAACGACTCGGAGTTTGCATCGTCCGAGAATTTGGCAGTCACGGTCAGCAGCTCCTCCTCACCGTAATCGTTATAAGCCTCGGCATCAATAAATACGTTGTCGACGTGCATACCTACGTCGTTAAGGATCAGAGTAGGTGCGCCGTCAAATTCGTAAGCGTCCGACGGATATTTTTCCTCGTCCGCAGGGTAAAGTATGCTATCTTCAAGCATCTTTTCCGTAACGTCAATGGGAACGTAGCCGTTCGTTTGCCAGAACTTGTAGTTAAATACGGTAGTCTCTGCAAAAAGCGAGGCTAAAATACAAGTGACTGCAAAGATCACGAGCGCAGCTCGCGTATGGTCGTGCCGAAGCGTAAGCGTCCAATATATAAGCCCAAATAAAACGGAAAGCCCCGCTGATGAAAGCGCAACGACATATAACTTTACACCCGTAAAGGAGAGAGCTGCACCGAAATCCATAAAAAGGAGCATCAAAAGCGCGTTTGTTGCGAGGGCAATTATCGCCGCCGCAACGTGCGGAGTTTTTTTCTTTATATAGCTTTTGTGGCGTAAAAATAAAGGAATGAAGGAAATATACGCGATTATTATCGGTAAAAATATGGCGATTGCCGGCATGGCTATCCTCCAATATAAAGTATGTGAGTGCTTTTATAAATTACTTGTCGCAAAGAGCCGCACCGATAACGGTTGCGAATTGCGCGTTCTCGGGGATTATAAATTTAACTCCGAAGTTCTCCTCAAGTCCCTCAAACACGGTGGCAATGGATTTGAGTGTCGTCAGATTTCCCGTGAGAACAACCGTATTTACGTTAAAGCTACGCGCGGCGAATACGGAGAGCATAGCGATGGTTTCCGCAACCATGTTGGCAATTCCGAGTGCCACATCGTTCTTGTCCGCCATATCCGAGAGCTTCCCGAAGTTGGACGCGGTTATATCTCCGTTTATCTGGAAAGACTCGTCCTTGGAAATATCCTTGATGCGAAGATCAACGTTATCCAGATTTCCCATTTCGCACATCTGTTCGAGGTGCTCGACCGTGTCAACGCCTATCATGCGGCGAGAAAGGCCGAGAAGCGTACCGCCGCCGACTCCCGTACCGCCGAGATATTTGGTCTCGGTAAGGTCGCCGACCTTTTTGGCGTGAATGAGCGCCGTACCCGTGCCCATGCTTACGATGATCGCCTCGTCAAGTCCCGAAAGATAAAGTCCGCCAAGTCCGACGCTTTCAAATTCGGATACCTTACGGCAGTCGAGCCCGTAAATAGGGCGGTCGATAAAGGACGCGCCAACGCCCGTCATAAGAACCTTGTCTATATCCGAAAGCTCGAGTCCGTTCTGCATGGTGAATTTTCCAAATGCGCCATAGACCGACGTAACGGCGTCAGTCGCGCGAACGAACAACGGCTCGATAAGCTTTTTTTGATTTTTTTTGAAGCCAACTATCTTGGTGGTGCTTCCTCCAATATCAATTCCGATTACGGTTTTCATGATACCTCCGTGTAAAAAACAAAAATCTTTTACTAAATTATACCACTATCTTGAAAAAAAATCAATATTATGTTATAATATTTTGTATTATATGCGGCTTTGCGGCGTTATAAGTGCAAAGTCCGCATTTGACCGCTTTGACGGATAGGAGAAGTTTATGGCTTTTGATGCAGGAATGCTGGCGTGTACCCTCTCGGAGATACGCCGTGCCGCTCTTGGCGCAAGAATTGAAAAGGTATATCAGCCCGAGCGGGATGAAATAGTCCTTCAAATGCGTAGCTTTGAGGGCGGACGCAGACTTTGTATCAACGCGGGCTCAAACAATCCGCGTATCGGCTTTACGTCGCTGACTAGAGAAAATCCGCAAAATCCCCCCATGCTCTGCATGCTTTTGCGCAAGTATTTGCAGGGCGCGAAGCTTACGGAGGTGTCGCAGGCAAACTTTGACCGAGTCGCATATCTCGGCTTTGAAACACGCGACGAAATGGGCTTTGAGTGTAAAAGATATCTTATCGTCGAGCTTATGGGTAAATACTCTAATCTTTTCTTTACCGACGGAGATAAAAAGATAATTACCGCGCTGCGCGCCTCTGATATGTCGCTCGACAGTGTGCGCCCCATGATACCCGGCATGACCTATACATTGCCTCCCGCGCAGGATAAGCATAACCCCTTGACGGTGTCAAATGAGGAGCTTTTCGAAATTTTTAAGGGATTTCCCCAGGACCGCCCCTGCGATAAGGCTTTCGTTGCCGCCTTTTCGGGAATAGCGCCAGTCGTTGCGCGCGAGATGGTTTACCGCGCAACGGGGCACACGGACACACCCGTAAAATATTGCTTTTTTGAGGATATTGAGAGGGAATTTTTCAGCGTGGCCGAGCGCATAAAAAACGAGGATTATGCCCCTTGCGTTGTTCTTGAGGGCGATAAGCCCGTTGAGTATTCGTTCTTGCCGCTTACGCAGTATTCGGGCTGTGAGGTACGAAATATAGAGAGCGCGGGCGAGGCGCTCGACGCGTATTTCGGCACGCGCGATAACATTCAGCGTATACATCAGCGCGCCTCTGATATTTTAAGGCTTCTTACCAATGCCGAGTCGCGAATAAAAAAGAAGCTTGAGCTTCAGCGCGCAGAGCTTCTGGAGTGTAAAAAGGGAAGTGAATACAAAAAGTACGGCGACCTTATTACTGCCAACATCTGGCGGCTCTCAAGAAAAGAGGATTTTGCCGACTTTGAGGACTACGAGGCGATGGACGAGGACGGAAACGTGCCGATCGTTCGAGTAGAGCTTGACAGACGGCTCTCACCCGCCGCGAACGCGCAGAGATACTATAAGAGATACAACAAATCCAAAACGGCTAAAATCGAGCTTACCAAGCAGATAGCGCTTGGAGAGGCGGAGCTTGAGTACGTTTATACGGTGTTTGAGGCGCTTACGCGAGCCGAAACGCCCACCGACCTCTCGGAGATACGCGACGAGCTTTACCGCGCAGGGTACGCCTCTAAAATGAAATCGTACTCGGTGCATAAATCTCACGCGCCTGTCGTGATGCAGTTTGAAACACCCGACGGAATGCGGGTGCTTTGCGGCAAGAACAATCTGCAGAACGAGTATATAACGCATAAGCTTGCGGAGAAGCACGATTATTGGTTTCATGCAAAGTCCTCGCCGGGTAGCCACGTCGTGCTCGTCACCGAGGGCAGAGAGCCGACGGACGGCGATTTCACCATCGCCGCAGAGATCGCGGCGTATTATTCTAAGGCAGAGGGGGGCAATATCGCCGTTGACTATACCTTGGCAAAGAACGTGAAAAAGCCGTCAGGTGCAAAGCCCGGCTTTGTGATCTACCATACCAACTGGACCGCGTACGTCACCCCGAACGCCGACAAGATCGCCGCAATGCGCAAAAAATGACCTTTTAAAAGGGTACACTTAAATTTATATATAGAAAAAGGAGCTATCTCAATGATTTGAGATAGCTCCTCGGTTTTTATATTTTATTCGCCTTGGTAGTTGTAAGTTATGGTGTAATCTCCGGTATTATAAGCCCAATAAGAGCCTTTCGTTATAGCATTCCACTGTTCTTCTGTACCGCGATACTTTATGCTCGTAAGTCCGGTGCAGCCCTCGAACGCCCCGTGTTCAATACTCGTAACGCTGTTGGGTATTTCTACGCTCGTAAGTCCTTTACAGTTGTAGAACGCATCCTCTCCAATGCTCGTAACGCCGTTGCCTATCGTTACGCTCGTAAGTCCGGTACAGTATTCGAACGCACATTCTCCAATGCTCGTAACGCTGTCGGGGATAACGATTTCCGTAAGTCCTTCACAGAAAACGAACGCTTTGTTTCCAATACTCGTAACGCTGTCGGGAATCACAATGCTCGTAAGTCCTTCACAGAAAGCGAACGCATAGTTTCCAATGCTCGTAACGCTATCGGGGATTACGATTTCCGTAAGTCCGGTACAGTTGTAGAACGCATAGTTTCCAATGCTCGTAACGCTATCGGGGATAACGATCTTCGTAAGACCGGTGCAGCCGGAGAACGCAGAGCTTCCAATGCTCGTAACGCTGTCGGGAATCACAATGCTCGTAAGTCCGGTACAGTCTTCGAACGCGCGTTCTCCAATGCTCTTAACGCTGTCGGGGATATCAATGCTCGTAAGTCCTGTACAGCCGGAGAATGCATAGTTTCCAATGCTCGTAACACTATCGGGGATTACAAGTTCGGATACAAGTGTTCCGTTAAGATACAGATTATGGGCATAAAACAGTGGATTCGATGCACTGTAGTCAAAATCTATCTGGCACCACTTCGCTATATCTGTAATATATACGCTCGTAAGTCCTTTACAGTTGTAGAACGCATCGTTTTCAATACTCGTAACGCCGTTGCCTATCGTTACGCTCGTAAGTCCGGTACAGTCCTTGAACGCACTTTCTCCAATGCTCTTAACGCTGTCGGGGATACCAATGCTCGTAAGTCCGTCACACCAGGCGAACGCATAGTTTCCAATGCTCGTTACGCCGTTGCCTATCGTTACGCTCGTAAGTCCTTCACAGAAAGCGAACGCATAGTTTCCAATGCTCGTAACGCCGTTGCCTATCGTTACGCTCGTAAGTCCGTCACAGTGATAGAACGCAGAGTTTCCAATGCTCTTAACGCTGTCGGGAATCACAATGCTCGTAAGTCCTTTACAGTTGTAGAACGCATCCTCTACAATGCTCGTAACGCCGTTGCCTATCGTTACGCTCGTAAGTCCGGTACAGTCCTTGAACGCACAAACTCCAATGCTCGTAACGCTGTCGGGTATGGTAATGCTCGTAAGTCCGGTGCAACCCTCGAACGCATAAGCTCCAATGCTCGTTACGCCGCTGCCTATCGTTACGCTCGTAAGCCATGTACAGTCATCGAATGCACTGTACCCAATGCTCGTTACCGGCTTGCCTTTATACATGGAAGGAATAATAACTTCTTCTGCGTTCCCCGTGTAATCGGTTACGCTGTATTCATTACCAACAAGTGCGAACCTAACGCCCTTGTCGGAATAATCTCCGCACACTACGCAGGTATTTTCGTGATTATACGAGTGCTCAACAGTAGAAACTATCTGCTGTTCGACGAGCACCTTGTTACATACGCTACAATGCTTACCCTCTGTGAGACCTGTATCGGCACAAGTAGGAGCTACCGCAGCATCAATAACCTCGGTGTGTCCAAGCGCCTCCTGCGGGTTGTATGTGCTGTAATCGCATCTTGAGCAGGCATAATACGAATTCCAACCTATTTCCGTACAAGTGGGAGCCTTTGCCACGTGATAAATCTCATTATGGCCGAGCTCGGATCTGTACTGATAGGTGCTATAGTCGCATCTCGTGCAGGTTACGTATTCATTCCAGCCGCTCTCAGTACAGGTAGGATCCTTTGCCTCGTGTGCTACCTCGTCATGGCTCTCGCCAAGCTTTTCAACAAGAACCGTTCCGCAGCTTACGCAGCAGATATCCTCTGCGCAGAGAGGAGTCAGAGTCGCAAGAAGCTCCTCTGTGACGTATTCATAGTCGCCTTCCGCGATAAATCCAATATATGCACAGTCGTTGCCGCGTGCATCAGAGACATCCTTAGAATAAGTAAAGGTTACATTGTCGCCCGCGTTCAACTGAATTTCAAGAGATTGCCAAGCCACCTCTCCCGATACGGTTGCTGCCGTATCAGAGTTATGCTTAATAATAAGCTTATCATGAGTTCCTTCTGACGAGGTCTTGTATCTTACCTTGAGCAAGAATGCCGAGGTTGCCGTAAGAGTATACGTTGAAGACGAGCTGTGTTCATGATTGTTAGATACCCAAGCATTTAAAGCAGTATCAAAAGTGAAAGGATACGTGCTGTCGTTCGTCGCTGTATACACAGCGCCACCAATCACTCCGTCGTCGTTCTTAAGAAGCATATGAGGTACTATTGCAAGCTCGTTATACGTGCTGTAATCGCATCCCGAGCAGGTGTAATAAGCATCCCAGCCGATTTCAGTACAAGTAGGAGCCTTTTCCGCGTGATATATCGTATTATGATTGTCACTATCTATCGGCAATTCATTATATGTGCTGTAATCGCACCTTGTGCAGGTATAATAAGCATCCCATCCTGTTTCCGTACAAGTAGGAGTCTTTGCCTCGTGATAAATTTCATAGTGTCCAAGCTCGGATCTGTACTGATAGGTGTTATAGTCGCATCTCGTACAGGTTTCGTATGAATACCAACCGCTCTCGGTACAGGTGGGATCCTGTGCCTCGTGATATACCGTGTCGTGTCCGAGGCTGCTTCTATATATCTCAGTTGAGTAGGAGCAATGCTCGCATGCCTCGTATGCATACCAGCCGCCCGACGTACACGTAGGCTCTTGAGCCTCATAGCTGACGAGGCTGTGATCGTCTGCACTGCCCTTTTCCAATCTCCGCTCACCGCAATCGTCACATACGCGATAATATACTCTATCTTCACAGCTTGTGTAGTAGTCGCCGAAATGGATCTCACGCTCGCCGAAGGAATGAGCGTGGCCGTCGCTTTCGGGCATGACCACGGGCTCAAGCACCGTGCCGTCGGTAAGAGTTATGACGAGTCTTCCTTGATCGTCGAATTCAACCTTTTCTATCGTAGCACCGGTATCGCCCTTGTCGCCCTTTTCTCCTTGGAGTCCTTGTTCTCCTTGGAGTCCTTGTTCTCCTTGCGGGCCTTGCGCACCGGTGTCCCCCTTGTCACCCTTATCGCCCTTTTCACCCTTTTCACCTTGCTCACCCTGGGGGCCTTGTTTGCCCTGAGGGCCTTGATCGCCTTTTTCTCCTTGTTCACCCTGCGGTCCTTGCTCACCGGTGTCGCCTTTGTTACCTTTTTCTCCCTTTTTACCGGGCTCTCCCTGCTCGCCTTGGATGCCCTGCTCGCCTTGAGGGCCTTGCGCGCCCTGCTCACCGGGTGTGACATTGCAAGCACTAAAGCACGCGAGCAGTGACAAGAGAATCGTTAGTGCCAAAATTACTGAAATTGATTTTTTAAGAGCTTTCATTTTCTTCTCCTTAAAAAGTTTGTCTTTTCGGTGAAAATAAAAAGGTGCGCCAACCAGAGTCGACGCACCGAAAAACGCAAACTCCGATTGTCGCTACACAATTCTCAACAAAACAAGGAAAGCCTTTTTCGTATACACTGAGAGGAATTTGCATTTTTACCAAATTCAAAAATAGTATACACGAAAAAGGGTATAGTATCCCCTTACAAAAAGAGACAGCTTCCCCATGGTTTTGTGATATTGAATTGTGTAGCAAATGTATTATACCACGTTTTTCTTTGTTTGTAAACCCCAAAGTGTAAAAAGATAGTATTCAAATTCAAAAACTAAATACATATTAAAGAATTTAAATGCCAATAATATACATATAATTAACTATGAAATATGAAAGGAATATACGTATATGAACAAGCCACAGATATTGCGCTGCTCTGCGCGTGAAATACTTGACTCGCGCGGAAATCCAACGGTGGAGGCATCCGTCTTTTTAGTTGACGGGACGGTAGGAATGGCGAGCGTGCCGTCGGGCGCGTCCACGGGCATTTACGAGGCGCACGAGAAGCGCGATAAGAACCCCGCAAGATACGGAGGAAAGGGAGTTGAGGACGCCGTTTGCTCCGTTTGCAGACGTATCTCTCCCGCGATAAGCGGAATAAACGCGACGGAGCAGGCAGAGCTTGACAGAATTTTGCTTCAGATCGACGGCACGCCCGAGAAATCCTTTCTCGGGGCGAACGCGATGCTCGCGGTGTCTCTTGCAAACGCTCGCGCCGCCGCGAATTGGTATCACCAGCCGCTTTACCGCTACCTCGGCGGACTTGACGCGCACAAGCTCCCCGTACCCATGATGAACATTCTCAACGGCGGCGCGCATGCGTCAAACAACGTGGAAATTCAGGAATTCATGATAGTTCCCGTAGGGTTTAACCGCTTTTCGGAGGCTCTGCGCGCGGGAAGCGAGATCTACCACGCGCTTGGTGCGCTCCTTAAGGAGCGCGGACTTTCCACGGGAGTTGGCGACGAGGGCGGCTTTGCGCCCACGCTCGGCAGCGACGAAGAGGCAATTGACCTCATTATGGTGGCTATCGAAAAGTCGGGGTATTCGCACGAACAGATAAGAATTGCGCTTGATGCTGCCGCGTCGGAGTGGTTTGACGAGTCGGCGGGCGCTTACACGCTCCCCAAGACGGGCAAGTCGATGAGCGCTGACGAGCTTTGCGAGTATTGGCACTCACTTTGCGAGCGCTACCCCATAATTATGTCTATCGAGGACGCGCTCGATCAGCGCGATACCGAGGGCTGGAAGAAAATAAGCGCCGACCTTGGCAAAAAAATAATGCTTGTGGGTGACGACCTGTTCGTGACGAACGCAAAGCGCCTCTCCGACGGAATTTCCGCGGGTATTGCAAATTCTATTCTCATAAAGCCCAATCAGGTGGGAACGCTTACGGAAACCATGGAGACCGTCCATGCAGCCTCTGCCGCGTCTTACAGATATATCCTTTCACATCGCTCGGGCGACACGGAGGACACTACGATCGCCGATATTGCGGTCGCGCTCGGCGCGCATTTTATAAAGACGGGCGCGCCCTGCCGCAGTGAGCGCGTTGCCAAATACAACAGACTGCTTCGCATAGAGTCCTCGCTCAATTCGTCCGCGCGCTATGGCTTTGACGGTATGCCAACAGCCGACGGCTTTTCGGTTTTGTTTTGACGTATTATAACAATAAAAAATATGGGTTACACCTTTAAAAGGCGTAACCCATATTTTATTTTTTATTCATTAAAATCTCAAACAGCATTCTGTGTTTTTTAGCAACCGCATGAAGAATAATGCCGCAGGAATAAAGCAGAGCGGCGATTATGTAGCAAGCGACGCAAACGAACAGGGTTGGGAAGCGCTCGACCGTACCGAATCTGAAATAATCGACGAGCACTGGAATGATAAATCCCGTTCCGAGAAGCGTGAGCGCCGTTGCGATGATTGAGAAAAACTTAAGCGGCTTGTACTCCGAGAAAAGGCGGAATATAGTCATAAGGACCTTAACGCCGTCCGAAACGGTGTTAAGCTTTGACACACTGCCCTCGGGGCGGTCGCGGTATTCCACGGGGATCTCCTCAAGAAGAAAATTCTTATCAAGCGCGTGGATAGTCATTTCCGTTTCGATCTCAAAGCCCTTTGAGAGGACGGGGAAATTCTTAACGAATTGCTTGCTAAATGCGCGGTAGCCCGTCATTATGTCCTTTACGTTGCTCCTAAATATTTTGTTTATGAGAAAACGCACCGTGCGGTTTCCAACGTTGTGGAAAGGACGCTTATTTTCCTTGAAATAGGTAGATGAAAGGCGGTCGCCTATGACCATGTCAACGCCCTTGTTGATAACAAGATCGCACATCTCTCTTGCATGCTGTGCGGGATAGGTGTCGTCGCCGTCTATCATTAAGTAGCAATCTGCGTCAATATTTCTGAACATACTGCGAATAACGTTGCCCTTGCCCTGGCGGTATTCATAGCAGACCGTAGCGCCCGCCTCGGCGGCTATCTTGTCCGTGCCGTCGGTCGAATTGTTGTCGTAAACGTAGACGACAGCCTCAGGCAGAGCCTCTCGAAAGTCCGCAACGACCTTTGCAATCGTCTGACCTTCATTATAGCAGGGAATCAATACTGCGATTTTAGCCATGCTTTTCTCCTTTTTAACAATAGATGTGCCGCGTTGCGGCGGCTGACGGATTATTGCGCCGAGCCCTTTCCCTTGATGAGGTTGTATATTCCGTCGGAGAGAGCGCAGAAATCCTCAACAGTGAGGCGCTCACCGCGAACGTCGGGCGAATGCCCGCACGAAACGATTATATCCGTAAGCTCTTCTTTTGAAAGCTCACCGAACGCAGCAGAAAGAGCATTTGGCAGTGTCTTTCTGCGTTGCTCAAAAGCGCCCTTGACAGCGCGGAAGAACAGCGCCTCGTCGAGTGGTCGGTAGGGGCGCTCCTTGTGCAAGTCAATGCGAATAACGGACGACTCAACCTTAGGAGATGGTACGAAATTGTGCGCTCCGACTCGGAAAAGGCGGCGAGGCGTGCCGTAATAGTTGAGCACGGACGTTATAGCTCCGCAATTTTTGCCGCCGGGTAAAGCGCAGAGTCTGTCCGCAACCTCAGACTGTATCATAACGGTTATAGATTCAAAGGGCAGATGCGACTCAAGAAGCTTCATGAGAATGGGGGTGGTTATGTAGTAGGGAAGATTAGCGCAAACGCTGACCTTGCCGCGCGCAAAGGCAGGTGCTAAAAGCTCCGCAAGATCGACCTTCATAACGTCCTCGTTAACTACGGTTACGTTGCTGAATTCCCCGAGAGTGTATTTGAGAACGGGAATAAGACCGTTGTCTATCTCAACGGCAATTACGCGCTTGTATCTTACTGCAAGCTCGCGCGTCAGCGAGCCGACACCGGGTCCTATTTCAAGTATCGTACTTTCGGAGTCGTCACAGCAACTGTCCGCAATATCCTCGACTACACAAACGTTGGTAAGAAAGTTTTGACCAAATTCCTTTCGGAAGTTCAGCGAAAACATCGCCATAAGCTGCTTAATTGTTTTCTGGTCGCAAAGATTCATAAAAAACACCCCACAATTTACTTAATATATTCTAACACAACTGTACCTAAAAATCAACCGAAAATCAGCAAAAAAATGAGAGAGGGGAGCAAAAAGAGGAGAAAAGAATAAAAATGCTATTTTTTCAAAAAAATATCTTGACAAAAAAGAGGTTTTCGATTATAATATTTATGTTTGCTGGTGTAGCACAGTCGGTAGTGCAGCTGATTCGTAATCAGCAGGTCGTGTGTTCGAGTCACATCACCAGCTCCATAAAAAATCCTGACGCAATCGCGTCAGGATTTTTTATTTTCCGAAAACTTCTCGAAAAGCTCGCGCTCAAGAGGGCTTTTTAGAAAGCAATTGCGCTTTACGAGCGTTTTCATTCTCTCCGCGCGTTTTGCGGCAACGTCCATATCAACGCGGCAGGAGCGCGCTATGTCCTCGGGGGAATAGAGCTCGTATTTCCAAAGCACGCACGCGGGGCAGAGAAGCCTTACGGCAAATCGGTCTGCCTGTATCTCGGACTTTGGGTTTTTCATTATTTGTTGCGTATGACTGTATTTTATGTGCTTTAACTCGTGACCGAGAAAAATGTGTCCAAGCTCGTGCGCTATTGTAAAACGTGAGATATCCGTCGGATTGCGGTCGTCATATATGATGTGCCATCTTTTGCCGTCATAATATGAGCGCCCACTCTCTCCCTCAAAGAGAATATTAACGCTGCTGTTCTTGATTACGTGAAAGCCCGCGCTGCGCGCGATCTTTAAAACGTCGATAGGCAGAGAGGTTATGCCGTAATCAATAAGGCATTGCCAGGAGCTGTTTCGTATGTTTTGATATATTCCGTAGCCTTGCATGATTTTTGTGGATTACAAAAGTGTTTCGTCTGTTTCGGGTGCGTTTTTAAGCTTTGCAAGCTCGTCCTTGCTTATGCGGCGAATTACGTCGGGGTGTCTGTCCTCGGAGTGTGCCGCTACGTATACGTAGCTTCTTCCGCCCTCCTCGATGCCGAGCAGGCGCTCGACTGCCGTCTGAAGCTCAGGCTGTGCGCGGTAGGCGTTTATCACGTTCCACTCACGCTCCGTAAAGGTGTTTTTAATAAGAGAACTTGCTCTTGTATCATGCTCCTTTTTCGCATCTGTCACAGTTCCGAGAATATAATCGACGGAAACGCCGAAAAACTCGGCAATTTTGGGAAGATGCTTGTTATAGGACTTTATTCTGCCCGATTTCCAATCTGTAAAGGCATTTTGGGTTATGCCGAGATAGTCCGTTAAATTCTTTTGAGTTTTTTTCTGCTCCTTTAACAGCTTAACGATATTTTCGATCACAGTATTCTGTTCCATAAGCGTTTTCTCCTCTTAAAAAATACTCATTTTGTGTATTTTAGACATAATTCTTGACCAATTTTGTATAGAATACAACAAATTTCCAAAATTGCAAAAAACCTCTTGACACTACTCAAAATGAGTGTTATAATATACATGCTGGCGAAGTATAAGAAATTTTGGCAATTTAAAAGTATATACAAATTTCATTATATCATATTTTGCTTATAAAGTCAAGAAATCATTACAAATTAGCTAATATAGAGTGAAACATAAAAGTTACCCTATAGATGTGAGTTTGTTGGAGAACTTTTATGTTTAGACAATTTAAGAACGGAAAATGCCACTATTTGGTCATGAGTCAGGTGTTGAAAAATGATGATGGTGACGAATATACCGCGTATGGAATCACAGTTATGAGTGGAGATTCGATGATAGCATCAATAGCGGACGTCACTACGAATTATGAGGATATTCTTCGGCTTTGCAGGTCGTGTACGGAAAACGAACTTGATCCCATTCATATATACGACGTCATTGAGGATTTCCTTTCGTAAATATCCCTAAAAGAAAAAATCCATTTTTACTATCGAAAAACGGTAGCAAAAATGGATTTTTCGCGTAAATTCTTACGTCTATTAATTTATAAAAAGTAGAGCAAGTAGGATCAAGGCAAGTTCCGGATCCTTTCCGCTTTGGAATATTATCAAAGCAAGCGCGATGAGCAGTATCTCCTCGCTTCCAAGCGCGCCGAGGGGAGAAAAAAGGGACTTCTCTGTGCCCTCTGCCCGAGGAGGATCTGCGTGCTCCTTTGCTTCTGCTGCTTTGGGGCAATTCTCGCACCGCTCGCTCTGTCCGCCGCCGAGGGAGGGGGCAAAAGCTTCCTTTTGGCGCTCGCGCGCATCGTCGGGCGAGGGGCGCATGGGCGCTTCGTCCTCTCTGAATTGCTGACGGCGAGTGAGGTCCTGCGCCTGCGTCGGAGTATTATCCCTGAATGCGCTGCCGCCGTAATTCGTTGGCACTCTGAAATCTCTTGATGACGGTCTTGAATACATTTTTACCTCCTATTTAAGTCCGCTTATGAGCGCGGACATTTGCGAAAACTTCATAAAGTAATCTATCGCCTCGCGCCTTGCGGGACTGACGTAGGGCTTGAGCGCGCAAAGAAGCGCTGAGTGAGGGGAGCTTTGCGGGGAGGCTTTTAAATTGCCGAGCCTTGTGAGCATGGGCAGGAGCGCGCTCGTCAGATCTGTGCTGCCCGCCGACGCATCTTGCGCGGCGGCGCTTGTTACCACCGCCTCGCCGCTTGGCGCTTCCGCTTGGGGCGTGTCGGCGGTGGGCGGAGCGCCTTGGCCACCAAGCGCCGAGGCTACCATAGAGATCAGCTCGGGATGCGCGAGCAGCTTTTCCATAGCGCCCGAGAGCGCATCGGGGGAGGGGAAAGCTATGCCGTCGTTAAGCTTTACGTCATCGCTCATTTTAAGCCTCTGCCTTTTTTGTTTGCCTCGTACTGTTCGACTATCCGCCTAAGCTCCGCCTCGTCAGCGCCCGCTATCGCCGAGCGGATGCTTGAAGCGCTCGACGGATCTATGTTGAACTCCTTAGGATCTATACCGCTCTCGGCAATAAGGCGGTTGATTATACTCGCAAGCTGCTTATCGTTGAGCGCCAGAAGCCCCTCGAGGGCTTTTTTGTCTATCTGCATAAGAACACCTCCGATTTTTCTTGGTTATTACAGTATATGCCGCCCCTTAAAAAGTGATATAGAAATGTGAGAAAAATGTGGACAAGCGGCGATATTTGTGGTATAATTACTGTGTATACGTATTTTCGTTATAATTTGTATTCACAGGATAGGCGTTTTATGCGTCGCAAAGGAGATTTATGCAATATTGCTTTATCATTAACCCCGCATCGGGTAAGGAAAAAACCAAGGAAGGTCTTGAGGCGCGCATAAGAGAGGCAGCTGCACAGAAGGGGATCGAAGCGCATGTTTATTTTACAACCTGTCGCGGTGACGCAAGGCAATACGTAAAAAATTACGCTGTCGATTCTTCTAACGAGGTCAGATTTTATGCCTGTGGCGGCGACGGAACGCTCTGCGAATGTGTAAGCGGACTGATGGAGCGAGAGAGGCGCGATAACGTAAGCGTCGGTGTTATTCCCGTAGGAACGGGTAACGATTTTGTACGTGGCTTTGATAACAAGGACAATTTCTTTGACGTACTCGCACAGCTTGACGCAAATCCTATGGATATTGACGTTATAAAATGCAACGACGATTACGCGGTGAATATGATAAACGTCGGCTTTGACTCTCAGGTGGTAGTCAAGACTGCAGAAATGAAGAAAAAGAAATTTATACCCTCAAAATTTGCATATATCGCAGGGCTTATAGTTACCCTGATAAAGAAGCCCGGTGTGATAATGAGCCGAAAAGCGGACGGCGGCGAAGAAAAGAAGCAGGAGCTTTTGCTTGCGACTTTTGCTAACGGTAAATACTGTGGTGGAGGATTTTATTCAAATCCTCATTCAAAGCTTGACGACGGTGTTATAAACGCGCTTTTTGTTAACGATATGTCCCGTACGCGCTTTTTGAGCATAGTCGGAAAATACAAATCAGGAACACATCTTGACGGCACGTGCGATGATATCATTTCCGAGAGCGACGCACAACACTTTGAGATCGAGCTTGACGGCCCGACTTGTGTAAGCGTTGACGGCGAGATAGTGATTTACGAAAAGCTTAACATGACGAGCATTCATAAGGCGGTAAGATTCCTTGTGCCTCGCGGATCAGGCTACATAAACGGAGCTCGTGCGTGAAGCTTATAGTTATTTCCGACACCCACGGGCGCGCCGACGCACATATTGAGCGCGTTTTGCGGTTGCACCCTGACCGTGACGCGGTGCTGTTTTTGGGTGACGGAATAAAGGATTTTTTAGGGCTTGACGTAAGAAATCTTTTTGCCGTGCGCGGCAATTGCGACTTTTACTGCCCCGACGACGTCCCGACCGAGCGCCTGCTCACGTTTGACGGCGTGAAGATCCTCATGATGCACGGGCATACCCATTCGGTAAAATCGGGTACAGCGCGCCTTGAGGCTTACGCACGTGCACGAGGTGCGGATGCGGTATTGTACGGGCACACCCACATGGAAGATGAGCGCTACTGCCGCGCTGAGGACGAGGAAAAGGGGATTTATCTCTTTAATCCAGGTAGTCTTGGAGAGCCGAGAGGGAATGCGCCAAGCTACGGAGTGATAGAAATAAAAAAAGGACAACTTTTGTTGTCCTTAGGTCACCTGTAAAAGGATCTTTATGATGCGGGGCTTTCGTTTACACCTTGTGCGGCAGCCTCGCACTCATTACGGTAAGCCGTGATAACCTCGGCTTCAAGAGCGCTTCTGAACTCTGCGTTTATGGGATGTACTATATCTCTATAGGTCGAGTCGGGATTCTTGCGGCTGGGCATTACGATAAAATATTTATCGCGCGCGTTTATTACCTTAATATCGTGAACGGCGAGCTGACCGTCAAAGGTTACGGAAACGACAGCCTTCATAGGGCCTTCGTCGAAAAGCTTTCTGATTTTGATGTCTGTGATCTGCATAATAAAACCTCCGAAGTTTAATTTTGGCAATAAATAATTGGTTTATGAATATATTATACAGAATAAATTTGATAGTTATACAACGGTTTTAAGATTTTTCTGTGAACACACTCAAATTTTTATGAACGATACCTGAAATATATAGGAAGGGGTGCTTCTATGTCTGTTGAAAATACGCATTACGGAGCGGCTCGCATTGGCGAGATGCTGAGGGATTGCAAGAGTATATATTTTATAGGTATAGGCGGCATAAATATGTCCTCTCTTGCACACCTTTCTATGAAAAAGGGCTACCGCGTGGGCGGCTCTGACAGAGCGACTACCGAACTTTGCCGCCGCCTTGAGGCATCGGGTATTGTGGTGAATTACTGCCACGACAAAAAGAACGCAGAGGGCTACGATGCGTTCGTTTACACGGTTGCGATAGGAGAGGATAATCCCGAATACGTCTACGCCAATGAAAACGGACTGCCGCTTATATCGAGAGCGGACTATCTCGGATATATAATGACGGACTATTCCGTCCGCGTGGGTGTTTCGGGAATGCACGGAAAAAGCACATGTACATCAATGTGCGCAGAGATACTTATAGGCTGTGATTCCTCACCTACGGTTCTTTCGGGTGCGGAACTCCCCTGCATGTCGGGCGCTTATTGCGTTGGTGAGAGCGAGAATTTCGTTTTTGAGGCGTGCGAGTATATGGACTCGTTTCTTGACTTTAACCCGACGGTCGCCGTTATTTTGAATATTGAAATGGATCACGTTGACTATTTCCATAGCATGGAGCAGATACGTGAGTCGTTCGGAAAATATGCCGCTATTACGGGTAAGAACGGCTATGCCGTATATAACGCTGACGACACAGAGGTTATCCGAGCACTTGAGAGTTACGAGGGAAACAGGATAAGCTTTGGACTTTCCGAGGGCGCAAACGTGCGCGCCGTCAATATTTGCAACGAGGGCGGCTGTTATGCATTTGATATTGTCTTTGACGGAGAGTATTTTTGCCACGTTCGCATGAGAGTTTCGGGGCGCCACAATATCTATAACGCGCTCGCGGCTACGGCAGTTTGCCACCTTTGCGGTGTGTCGGCTGAGGATATAGCGGCGGGACTTGGGAGCTTTTGCGGTGCTTGCCGCCGCATGGAGTACAAGGGAAGCGTGCGCAGAGCGCACGTATACGACGACTACGCCCACCACCCGACGGAAATTTCCGCAACGCTTAAGGGAGCGAAGGAAATGGCAGAGGGGAAGCTCGTCGTTGTGTATCAGCCGCACACCTACTCGCGTACAGCGGCGCTGTTTGACGAGTTTGCCGCCGCATTTGACTCTTGCGACGAGGTGATTTTTGCGGATATTTATGCGGCGAGAGAGGTCAATTCCTTTGGTGTGAACACTCGACAGCTTGCTGAAAAAATAGGCGACAAAGCGCGCTACGGCGGCGATTTTGAAAGCTGTGCCAGAATGCTTGCGGATACGCTTCGTGAGGGCGACGTTGGCATTGTTATGGGCGCGGGCGACGTCTATAAGGTTTTCGATTATCTTGATTTTGAGGTGTAAATTATGAGTGGTTGTGAGGGCTATGAGTCGATAGCTCGCGTATACGATAAGCTTAACGCTGAGATAGATTACAGCGCATGGGCGAAATTTATAGAGGACTGCTTCGATAAATTTCTTGCCGAGCGTCCAAGGCTCGTGCTCGACCTCGCTTCGGGGACGGGCAGAATGACACGCGAGCTACGTGAGCGTGGCTACGACATGATAGGTGTTGACGGAAGTGCCGACATGCTTTCCGAGGCGCTTGAACGCGGAAGCGATGGCATACTTTATCTGCTTCAGGACATGCGCGCTTTTGAGCTTTACGGCACGGTGGGTGCTACGGTGTGCTGCCTTGACAGCGTAAACTATCTGCTTTACGAATCTGACGTACTTTCTTGCTTTAAGTGCGTTCATAATTATCTTGACCCCGACGGAGTGTTTATATTTGACGTCAACAGTCCTTATAAGTTTGAGAATATATACGGAAACGAGGCGTATATACTTGAAGATGAGGGCGATAGCGGCGCAATTTATTGCGGCTGGCAGAATGAATACGATGAGGAAAGCGGCATTTGCGATTTTTACCTGACGCTCTTTGAGGAGGACGATGACGGCGCGTACGTACGCTCGGACGAGCATCAGCAGGAGCGCTGTTATTCTATGGATACGCTTACAAAGCTGCTTATTGAGAGCGGCTTTGAGCTTCTCGGTACGTATGCCGACTTTAATTTCAGAAAAATAAAAGACACGGACGACAGATGGTATATCGTCGCCCGTGCTAAAAAGGATATATAAAGATATAAAAAGGGAAAGAAAATGAGCAAGGAAATAAAAAAAGCAAGCATACTTCGCGCTATGACCGCTGACGGCAGCGCGAGAATACACGTTATAAATTCGACGGATATCGTAAATGAGGCGGTAAAAATACATTCGACCTCGGCAACGGCAACGGCTACTCTCGGACGCCTTTTGACGGTTACGTCCATGATAGGCTGTATGCTCGGAGAAAAGGACGATTCTGTGACTGTAACGCTCGGCGGTGACGGACCTGTGGGGCGTGTCATTGCCGTGTCGGACTATTACGGAAACGTTCGCGGATATATCCAGAACTCCGAGGTTGACGTGCCGCTCAAATCAAATGGAAAGCTTGACGTTGGCAGAGCTGTCGGTCACGGACTTCTGACGATAATCAAGGACCTTGGCGGTAGCGAGCCCACCTCGGGCTCAATCGAGCTTGTGAGCGGCGAGATAGCTGAGGATATTGCGGCATACTATGCGCACAGTGAGCAGATACCTACCGTTTGCGCGCTTGGCGTGCTGGTAGATACCGACCTTTCCTGCCGTGCGGCAGGCGGCGTGCTTATACAGCTTTTGCCCTTTGCGGCTGAGGAGACTGTCGCGGCGATCGAGAAGAATATTCCCGCGCTTGCAAATATTTCCCGCCTTTTTGATAGAGGTCTTGATAATAAGGCGATAGCGGACGTTGCGCTTGCGGGAATTGAATACGACGTGTTTGACGAGCTTTACGTTGATTATAAGTGCAATTGCTCAAGAGAGAGAGTAGAGAAGGCGCTCATAACGCTCGGCGCGCGTGATCTCTACGGTATGCTTGAGGAGCAAAAGGCTGAGGGAAAGGCGGACGAGCTTGAGGTCGGCTGCCGCTTCTGCGGACGTAAGGAGATATTTACAAGGGCGCAGATCGACAAGATGGTTGAGAATATGTAAGAGGGACGCTTCCACCTTTTTTGTAAAAAGGGACGCGTTTTACGCTTTTTTTAAAAAAGCTTGGCAAAAAACTTCATACAATGTTTTTTGCAAAAACAGACACAGCAAAAGACGTAAGTTTTATTTGAAGAATATAATTTGGCATTTTCTAATGTAGAAAGTCGTCGGACTCTACGCACCGACGACTTTCTTTTTTTAATTATATAACTGAACTGCCTTCCCAGTCTCTGTCTGCCTCAATTTCCATGAGCTTTGCAATCGTAGGAGCGATATTCAAAAGCGAAAGCTCTTGTGTAAGCTCGCCCGCCATGAAATCCTTTCCGTAGAAGAAAAGGGGAATTATCATGTCCTCTGGCATTGTACTGCCGTGTGAGCGATCGTGACCGCCATGATCTGACATGATGATAATGGAATACTCGTTGCTGAAGCTCTCAAATACCCTCTTTACGTTGTCTATGGCAATAGAAACTCTGCAAAGATATTCCTCACTCATCCAACCGCAGTCGTGACCGCCCTTGTCATCGGTGTCAACGAGATAAAGAAATGCAAAATCAGGCTTGTTTTCGGAAATTGTTTTGATTGCTTCGCCGGTAAGCTCGGTGTCAACGCTCTCCTTCATATAAGCATTTATATAGGTAGCGAACTTTAAAGCACCGGGACGCGCAATATCGCGAAGCTGCTCCCAACCGTAGAACATTGCCGAAATACCGCCCGCGTGCTTGATCTTTTCAAAAATTCCCGTTACGGGGCGCACCTCGGGCACGTAAGTATTTGTAAGAATACCGTGCCTTTGCGGAGTTACGGAGTGTGCCATGGAATAGTGGCAGGGCAGAGTAACGGACGGATTTACGGACTGTGCGCTATAGGTATAAGCGCATATTTTTTCAAGCTCCTTTACGTAAGGGTTTCCGCACTCCCTCATGCCGTCAGGACGCATACCGTCGATCGAAATTAAAATGACCTTGTTTTTCATAATGCAAATCTCCGATGATCTTGTTGCTAAGACAAGTTTATCATAAAAGCAAAGGAAAGTCAAGACTGACAAACATGAAAAAAGAAAATTGATATAAAAAATAAAAAAGATATTGACAACATGGAATTTATATGGTAAAATATGTACCGCAAAAGCGCAAATCACGTAAAAATCACCGCCAAAAAAATATCGAAAAAAACTTAAAAAAGTTTTCAAAAAGGTATTGACAAACTTATATGACTGTGATATAATATGTGAGTCGCCGCGAGAAAGGCGCAGATGGGAGCATAGCTCAGTTGGGAGAGCATCTGCCTTACAAGCAGAGGGTCATAGGTTCGAGCCCTATTGTTCCCACCATACGCGGCCCGGTAGTTCAGTTGGTTAGAACGCTAGCCTGTCACGCTA
>SVUH01000041.1 GCA_015063335.1 Oscillospiraceae bacterium
CCGTCGAGAATTGCGGCAAAGAAGGATCCCGTAGAAGCGCTCCGCACCGAGTGATTTTATTGAAAGGTTAAATTATGGCTAAATTTAAAGCTTGGCTGTACCGCCTTATGTATGGGCGGTACGGCACGGATAAGCTTGGCAACGTCATGCTCATAGCTTATCTTGCAGTTGTTGTTACGCATACGGTCGTATCTCTTGTTTTAAACATCGTAAAGCCCCCGTTCAATACCTTGTGGATAGATCTCCCCACGTATGCCTTGTCCGTTGCGTTGGTAGTTATTATCTGCTACCGTATGTTTTCTAAAAATATCGCGAAGCGCAGACGTGAGAACGAAAGGTTCTGTAATTTTTTCAATCTTCAGAAAAATAAGTTCAGAGATAGAAAAACTCATGTTTACCGCAAGTGCCCCTCCTGCAAGGCGGTTCTTCGCTTGCCTCGCGCAAAGGGAAAGCACAGCGTTGTATGCCCCCGTTGTAAAAACAGATTTACAACTCACGGTTGAGGACGCGGGGATGCGATTTTCCACCTTTTTTGAGAAAAAGGTGGAGCCAAAAAACTTCATACAAAGCTTTTCGCAAAAGCTGACATAGCAAAAGACGGAAGTCTTAATTGAATAATATATTTTGGCGTTTTCTAATGTAGAAAGTCATCGGACCCTACGTACCGATGACTTTCTTTTTTATTATAAAAGTTAGAATGAACCCAATGTACAGTTTTCTTTTGCTTACTTTTCTTTTTTAAAAGAAAAGTAAGGCGCAACCCCCAAAACAAATTTTAAAAAAGGTATTTACAAATGAGAAAAAATTGTGTATAATATAGTATAGTAAAATCTGTGATCGGGAAGAAACCGAAGAGCGAAATCAGAGATTTGCCGCCGTGGGCTGTGAGCGGCAATATGAGCGACTCGGCTTGTGCGCCCGTGAGATCCGTTTTCGAACGTTTGAAAATCAGTAGATTACGGCGTTTTCCGCGTTAAGGATAAGAGATGGGGTTTATGTGCCCCGAAGCAGAGTGGAACCGCGATATATCGCCTCTGTGTCCTTGGGACACGGAGGCTTTTTGTATGGAGGTATTTATTATGGATAAATTGAACACAAGAAAGATCAAGCGCGAGGCACTTGATGCGTACGATAAATTTGACGAGGGCTTGACCGTAATTGCCCGCGGACTTTATCAGGCGAAGAAGGGCCTTAAAGCGGATATTGCCGCCGTAAGAGAGCGCGACCCTGCCGCGAGAAGCGACGCAGAGGTGCTCTTGCTGTACCCAGGTGTGCATGCGCTCATAGCGTACAGAATAGCTCACACGCTACACACCCACGAGCATTATTTTGCCGCAAGAGCAATAAGTCAGGCGGCGAGATGTGTTACGGGAATTGAGATACACCCCGGTGCTACCATAGGAAAGGGGCTTGTCATCGACCACGGTATGGGTGTTGTTATAGGAGAAACTGCGGAGATAGGTGACAACTGCACCATATATCAGGGTGTGACTCTCGGCGGTACGGGCAAGGACGTCGGAAAGCGCCACCCGACACTCGGCAACAACGTAATGGTTGGCTCGGGTGCGAAGATACTCGGCCCGTTTACAATAGGAGACAACACGAAGATCGCTTCAAACGCGGTAGTTCTTGAGGAAATACCCGATTCCTGCACGGCGGTCGGTATTCCCGCAAAGGTAGTACGCAAGGAGGGAATGAAGGTAAACGATCTCGACCAAATCCACATTCCCGACCCTGTGGCGCAACAGATAAAGCGACTTGAAGCAAGGCTTGGCGAGCTTGAGAACGAGCTTGCGGCTATAAAAAAGGCAAAGAAAACGGCTAGAAGTGAGTCAGTGACGGAGGAAAACTAAAATGCTTTTATATAATTCGGCAACGAGAAGAAGAGATGAGTTCGTTCCCAACGAGGAGGGAAAGGTCAGCATGTATACTTGCGGACCTACGGTGTATCACTATGCGCACATCGGAAATCTTCGCAGCTATATAATGGAGGATGTGCTTGAAAAGTATCTTCGATACGTAGGCTACGACGTAACGCGCGTTATGAACATAACCGACGTAGGACACCTTACGAGTGACGCCGACACGGGCGAGGATAAGATGCTCAAGGGCGCGAAGCGCGAGAAGAAGACGGTTTTGCAGATCGCGGAGTACTACACCAATGCGTTTTTTGAGGACTGCAAGAAGCTCAACATAAAGACTCCCGACGTGGTAGCTCCCGCGACCTCGTGCATTGACGAGTTCATTAAGGTTATCGAGTCTCTGATCGAAAAGGGCTTTGCTTATGAGGCTGGCGGCAATATTTATTTCGACACCTCAAAGCTTAGTCAGTACTATATTTTCAATGATTTCCGTGAGGAGGACCTTGAGGTCGGTGTTCGTGAGGGCGTTGAGGAGGACGGAAACAAGAAGAACAAGGCTGACTTTGTTCTTTGGTTTACAAAGTCCAAGTTTGACGATCAGGAGCTTAAATGGGATAGCCCTTGGGGCGTTGGATACCCCGGCTGGCACATCGAATGCTCTTGCATCAGCATGAAATTTCTTGGTGAAAAGCTTGATATCCACTGTGGAGGAATTGACAATGCATTCCCTCACCACACCAACGAGATCGCGCAGAGCGAGGCATTCCTTGGACACAAGTGGTGTAATTATTGGTTCCATGTGCATCACCTGAACACAAATTCGGGTAAGATGAGCAAGTCGAGCGGTGAATTTCTGACCGTTTCGCTTCTTGAGAGTAAGGGCTATAATCCGCTTGTATACAGGCTGTTCTGCTTGCAGTCGCACTACCGCAAGTCACTCGTGTTCTCTTACGAGAACCTTGACAACGCGGTAATAGCGTACAACAAGATAGTCGCAAAGGTGCTCTCGCTCCTCAAAGAAGAAGCAGGAGAGGTTATCTCCGAGGACTTTGAGGCAGGAAAGGCAAAATTCTGCGCGGCGCTTGACAACGACCTTAACACTTCTCTTGGTGTAACTGCTATATACGACGTTTTGAAGATGAAGACTACACCTGCGACAAAGCTTGCGCTTATTGAGGACTTTGACAAGGTTTTGGGGCTTGATATAGTGCCTGCGGCAAAGGCGCAGATAGAAAAGGAGCGCGCGGCGGCAGAGGCAGCGGCAAGCGATCCATTTATTCAGGAGATCGAGGCGCTTATCGCAGAGCGCTCGGCGGCAAAGAAGGCAAGAGATTTTGCCCGTGCCGACGCAATAAGAGCGGAGCTTACCGAAAAGGGTGTTACTATCATCGACACGCCCGAGGGAACTAAATATAAGATAGACTAAGATAAAAAGAGAGCTGTTCCTCGTCAATAGGAACAGCTCTTGTTTTGTTATATAACAATGAATTCTAATTTAAGCCTTCCCCAGTGGGGGAAGGGGGACCGCTTGCGGTGGATGAGGTGTTAAAAATAAATATGATTAAAGGACTACTCATCCGTCATTAACTCGCACGCGGCTCGTCAATGCCACCTGTCTCGCTGCGGCTCGGTCACGCTCGCGTTCTGACAACACCCCGTGTTGTCATTCATTACGCTCGCGCCGCTCCGCTACCTCACAAGGGAAGGCTCACGCTGACGGAGATTTCTGCGAGTTATTGATTAACCTACGGGGGAGATTTATTCTACAATGTCGAAAGTAAACGGTGTTGTTGCGAGAGTATCTATGCCGCAAACGACGAGGGCAGCGTCGTACTCGCCCGAAATTGGGCTTGTGTCATACCGCGGATCGCGCACAGTTATGTCAAAATGCCGCGCAAGCATGGGAATGACGGCGTTTGCGAAGCTGTCCTTTACGAGAAGCAGATGTGGGCGGTTTTGCTCTGTTTTTGACTTCACGGTCAGCGTGCCGTGATTGCCACCGAGGAAAACGCTGTATTTGTCCTTTTTTGTAAGAAAGGAGTGGTCGTAAAGAGAATTCAGCGTGCAGCCGCTATCACGGCAGTGCACGTCAAAATGTGTGTCACCGTCATATCTTGGCAGATAAATCGAGTCGGTATTGGTGACAATCGCGCCGCCCTTAGAGTAGGACGTTCCAAGAAAATCCTCGCACACACACTCCGCTTCAAAATCCTCTTTTTTATACGGAGTAACTCCAAGGGAGTCACATAGTACAGTGTAGAGCTCGTACGCGCCGTCGTAGCTTAGGTGGTGGTCGGTTTTATAATATACCTGCTCACCTCTGCCGTTTGCCGCACAAAGCTTGCTGTAAAGCAACTCGCCGTCGGCAGACTTTGTAAAAACCGTATTGCGAACATGCTCTGATTCCTCGCTTTTAAGGTATATATCCACGCTTCTCGGAACTGCTACGAGCGTTACGCCGCTCGCCGTTATAGCGCGAAGATTTTTCTCCAAAAGCGCGGTGCTTTCATATTCACATCTTTGCACGAGCGTGCCGTCATCAAGGAGTAACACGCCGTTGTTTTCCTCTTTGCCGAGTGCCATTTCAAAAGCACTCTTGAGGCGCACGAGAGAAAGGCGGTAGGGAATTCTGTCGGAGTAAAAGCTGCCGAGCCTTTGAAAAAACGCTCCGTCCATAAGTGACTCTGTGCTAAATTCGGGAAAGCTTGAAAGCGGTCTGTTTTCTTCCTCCGAAAAGGAGTCGTCTCCACTAAAAAACGTGCCTATCCCGATGCAAAGTAAAAGTGCGATCGCGAGAGAGAGCAGGGCACAGTCTATTATAAAAAATCTTTTCATATAAATAAATACATCGCCGACTTCTTATAAAAGTCGGCGATGGTGTTCCTTTAGTTTCCGTAGGATGCGTCAATGCCTAGCGTTTTGATTGAATCCTCGTCGAAATATTCAAGAGGATCTACCGCAAGATCATTGACGGTCATCTCAAAGTGCAGGTGAGGCTCCTCTGCTATCTCGATCATTGCGCTTTCTCCAACGGATGCGATAAGCTGTCCCGAACGGACGCTTACGCCCTCTGCAATACCCTCGGGGAGCGTTTCGGAAAGATTTTTGTATATGGTATAGCAGTCACCGCCGTGCTTTATTGCAATGCAGTGTCCCATTTGTACGTCTTCCCAGATACGCTCTATCTTTCCGTCAGCTGCGGCATAAACGGAAGCAGACTCATCTGTCAAGATGTCAACGCCGAGGTGAACTCGGTAGTCGTTCATGGTATTTGAATATACTTGGTTTGCCGCATCGTGCTTCTTCATAAGAGAGCCGCTGACGGGAAGGACGAAGGATGGCAGCGAATCGTCAACGGGGGTAGAGGGCGTGGGAGTGTTGTCAACCGTAGGCTTTTCGGTTTCGGGAGCCTTGTCGGTATTCTCACCGCCTTGAGGCTTTTTTGTGTCCTCTGTGGTGACGGGAGGACGGGTGTCGTCAGGCTGTGTTTTGTCCTTGGTGCGGTTGTTTGCGATGGCTACCGCGCATACTATTACCACAGCCGCAACGAGAACGCACGCGGAAACGACCGCAGTACGGTTGATCTTGAGATTTTTGAGTCTTTCAAGAAGACTTGGTTGGTTGTTGAATTCTTCAGACATGATATATCTCCTTTGAAAATGTTTTACGTTTTTTTATCGCTTGTATTTGCTATTATTACCGACAGAAAAAGTCTTTATTCAAAAAGGAGATAACAAAAGAGCGATTTTAAGATTTACAAATAAAACATATTTTGTTAATAGAGAAAAAAATAATATATTATAAAATAATGTTGAACAAAAGGAGGGCGAAATGGGCAAGTTTTCAGGTATTCTCATTTGCTCGGACTTTGACGGCACGCTTGCCTCAAAGGCAGAAATTCCCGAGATAAATATTGAAAAAATCAAATATTTTTGCGAAAATGGCGGTTGCTTTTCCATAATTACCGGAAGGGGCAGTGATTTTTTCATTAAGTACAGAGACGTGTTTGATTTTGAAACGTATATGGGCTGTACCAACGGAACTGTGATATGCCATTTCCCGAGCGGAGAGATCGTACTCTGCGATTATTTAAGAGACGAGTTCTATGACCGCATAATATCGCTCTGCGATAAGATCGACAAGATAAAAAGCGTGGAGCTTTATCCCGACGGCGATCCGATAAACTTTTCAGGAAGCACGGAGGAAATAAAAAAAGCGCTCGAAGAAGCGCGCGGAATAAAGATACATAAAATACTCGTTCGCACTGCAATCGAGGCGACAGACGACGACGTTGCGCTTTCAAGAGCGCATATGGGTGAGGCATGCGCCGTTTCGAGAAGCTGGAAATTCGGTATTGAATTTCAGAACGGAAGCTTTCATAAGGGAGTCGCGGCTCATAATATAGCAAAGCTTTTGGGAACGGATACGCTTATTACGGTCGGAGATTTTGAAAACGACATTCCTCTTTTGATGGCAGGCGACGAAAGCTATGCCACACAGAATGCTCTCGACGCCGTAAAGGAGGTTGCAAGTCACGTTCTTACAAGAACCTCGGCAGAGGGCGCAATAGCTGAGCTTATAGATATTTTAGATAAAAGAATATAACAAAAAGCCTTTGCCGAATTTCGGTAAAGGCTTTTTTGTTGTTAGTTAAGCGAGTCAACCGCATAAATTATATCATTAAATACGGCTTCAATCGACCTATATCCGTCTATTATACATATATTATCCGTAAGTTTCAAGTCGGAAATAACAGATAAAAATTGCTCGCGTACCTTGGTAAGAGTATCTAAATTTTCGTATATTTCAATCGACTCTCTGCCCTTGGATATTCTTTCAAGACTCTGTGTGGGGAGCAGGTCGATATATATGCAGAGGTCGGGCTTTCTTATTTCGGGGCAATTTATATTCATGCCCTTTACCCACTCGTAGTCGGTGGACTGACCTTGATATGCGAGCGTTGAGTAGTAATATCTGTCGCAAATAACGTCCACTCCGCTATCCAAAAGCGCGCCGATGCCCTCGGTTGGGTGTACGTTGTGCGCTATTCTGTCGTCCACGAACATTACAGCCATTTGACATTCCGTGCGCTGTATCTTGCCGCCAAGAGCCTCTCGCAGGGCTCGTCCCGAGGGAAGTGTTGTCGGCTCGGCTGTAAGAGTCGCACGACGTCCGTTCTTTTCAAGATACTCCGCAAGCATACGCGCTTGCGTGGTTTTTCCCGAGCCGTCTATGCCCTCGAAAACAATAAATTTGCCTTTATTCATTAGTCTCCCTCCGTGTTCATGTTTTGCAGCCGAACGCTTATCTCACCGCTTGAGAGAAGCACACGACTCCCGTCGTCAAGAGTGACGGAAAGATGTCCCTCATCGTTTATTTCCGTTGCCCTACCGCTTTGTGTTATACCGTTTTGAGTGAATGTAATTTGCTTTCCAAGCACCGCCGAGCGCCGTCTGTATTCGTCCATAAAGCTTCGGTCGCCTGTTTTTATCCGCTCATAAATATCAAAAATATTTGCAGCTATGCGACAGCAAAGACTCGCGCGAAGCGACTCTGAAAACGAGGCGCAAAGCGATGTGGCTATGCCCTCAAGCTCCGCGGGGAAGCTGTCTGTGCCGAGGTTTACTCCAACGCCTATTGCGAGCATTCGCCGCTCAGCGGCAAAAAAGCTCTCCGTAAGAATACCGCATGCCTTTTTTCCACCGACGTATACGTCGTTGACCCATTTGATCTGGCAGTCGATCTCGGTCGTCTCTCTGATCGCATCGGATACGGCTACCGCAACGGCGGACGTGACGAGAGAAAGAGAAGCCACAGAGTCGTCTGTAACGTCAAAGAGGAGTGTTTCGTAGATCCCCGTGCCTGCGGGAGAAAAAAAGCTTCTTCCGAGCCGTCCGCGTCCTGCGCTTTGCGAATTTGCAACGAACAGCACGGGTGCGCTACCGCCGTCTGTCGCATATCTTCGCGCGGCAGAGCTTGTGGAGTCTACTGTGTCAAAATATATAGGTTTAATTCCTCTGTTTTTAAGCTCCGAGGAGCTCTTTATCATATCTTTCATTTAAATACCGCAAAAATCTTAATTTTGAGATTCGCTTCTGCCGACAAGCGTAAGATACTCGTCGTAGGAGAAAAGTATTTTGATGGCGGCAAGAAGCGCGTCAGCCGTCATACCTGCGGGGAGTCCGATTGCCTCTGCAAGTGAGTCGCGCTTGTCAGAGCTATTTTGCGCACCCGTAAGACCGTCGATGTAAAAATCAGTTTTTGAGAGCGGATTTTCTTTAAGACGTGCAGAAACCTCTTCGTTTTCAAAGGGGAGTAAGAGCTTATATAAAAGCTCGGTTTCCATGCCCTCAACACCAAGTGTGCCCTCGGCGCTCGGAGCACTTTTGCGCTTTTCCGTGCCTTTTATCTGGGGGATATAAAGCTGTATAAGTCTATCCTTTGGAATTGCGGAGCATATGTGAGAGCGAATGAGCTTTCCCGCACCGTCGCTGTCCGTAAGAACTATAACGGGGGATTTCTCGCCAAGCGTTCTGAAAAGAGCGAGTTTTTCGTTTTTCTTGAATATTCCGAAGCCGTCGGTGGTAAGTACGGTCGCGTTACATACGCAAAGCACGCGCAGGCGGTCGTATTTACCCTCTACGATTATCGGGTAGGGAATATTCAGCTTTTCCTTTATCTCACTCATAGCTTATCTCAAAACAAAATAAAGTATGACCAGCGCGCCAAGCGCGATCCTGTATATGCCAAACGGCGCGAAGCTGTGCTTCTTTACGAATTCCATAAGGAATTTTATAGCGATCATGGATACGCCGAAAGCGACGGCGCAAGCGATACCGAGTATTATCCAAGCGGCTGCGGGAACGCTTACACCGCTTTCGCTTACGTAGTCTATAAAGCCGTAGCCCTTGATTAGGCTTGCGCCCGCCATAGCGGGGATTCCCATAAAGAACGAAAACTCTGCCGCCGCACTGCGACCTATGCCGATAAGGCGTGAGCCGAGTATAGTCGAGCCCGAACGCGACGTGCCGGGGACTATGGAGATCGCCTGAAAGCAGCCGATAAGCGCCGCTTGACGGAGGGAAATATCCTCTACCGAATCAACGCGAGCAGCCTTACCCTTGTGGATATGCTCTATGATTATAAACAGAACACCGTAAACTATGAGAGCGGCAGATACTACCTGCCAGTTATATATCCAGCCGTCGATGTCCTTGCCTGTTGCGACCTCGATTATCTTGTCAAGCACTACGCCGATTATAGCGGCAGGAATGCTCGCAACTACGACCTTGCCCCAGAGTATCCACGTTGATTTCTTTTGTGTTTTGTCCTTTTTGGGGGAAAAGGGATTGAGCTTTCCGAAGAACATGACCACGACTGCAAGTATCGCACCAAGCTGTATTACGACCTCAAACATGCTGAAATATTCTTCGGCAAAAGTCGTGCCAAGCGCGGGCGCGACGCTT
>SVUH01000007.1 GCA_015063335.1 Oscillospiraceae bacterium
CGTCTTCACCGTGAATTGAGTGAATATCTGCAAGCAGGGCTTTGAGATCAGCCTTGTATTCCGATTCTACGAGCTCGTGTCCGTCATCGTTTGTGTTTAGATTTACTACTACAAGGTCAGCCTTGCGATCGGGCGTATACAGCGTAGTTTCATCTCTGTAGTGCGTGTTGTATTTGTAAAAGTCTCCCATAACCTTGCCATAGTGATTGTCTGAGCTTTGGTTGACACCAATTCCGGAAATCGCAACCAGGGAGTAATCTGCTTCAAGCTCGGACGCGGCAACGTAAGCGTACGTTCTCGAGCCGTCCATCTTTCTATCGTTGGTTATAGAACCAGCTCCGCAGGTTATGGAGTCGCCGATAAACTCAATGAGCTTTCTTTCCTCCTGCCATTCGTGAATAGTTCCTCCAAGTGAAACAGCCTTGAGAGTTGCCAAGCCGTCCTTGACAGACTGAGCTCTTACAAGACGGATAGTTGCAGTGGTAGGCTCGTCGGTTTCAGTTCCGGGGAGCTTTTTGAGTGACATAGATGAGCCGAACGTCACGGTTCCGGTTTCCTTACCGTTTACGTATACGTAAAACTTAACATCCTTGGTGGCTTTTCCCGTAACGCTGATATAGCCTTTGTAAGTAGCTTTAAACTCTATTCCCGACGCCGACCAGTCAGCTGTTATGCCGTCTGCCGTATCCATGCTTCTGCCTTGAATATGTATTTTATCTTTGCTGGTAAGGAGGTTGTATGAAGTGCGTTTTAACTGCAACTCCTCTTCGGTCTTGTGGGTTCCCTCAGGCTCGTGCTCGGTGTCCGTTGTGTTTTGTACTTCACTTGTCGATTCTGCTTGTGATGATTCTTCTGCTTCATTTTTAGGTGTTTTTATGCATGAAGAAAATACGCATAAAAGCATACATAAAACTAATAAGGCGGATAATATTTTTTTCATTTTCTTCTCCTTTTGAATAAAAAATAGCTATACTATTCTAATATTTAGTATACAATATTTTGCTTCGAATGTCAATAGGTTTCGCTAAGATCGGAGGGCAGGAGGATTCTATACTTCGCTTCGCTCCGTAGCAAGTTTGTCTTGCGGTCAACGACCGCATTTTGCACAAGCAAAAACGCCAAACGTTGCACCCGTCCGCCGCTTTGCGGCTGACGGTTTCTCACCGCCAAACCACAACGAAACAAAAGAACACCAAGCCTATTGGCTCGGCGTTCTTTTGTTTGGCAGGGGCAGGAGGATTCGAACCCGCGACCCACGGTTTTGGAGACCGGTACTCTACCAGCTGAGCTATACCCCTATTTAATACCAAAGTATTATAACACACTTTTTCGGATTTTGCAAGCCTTTTTTGAAAGTTTTTTAATGTTTTTTAGAGAAAACCCTTTTCAAGCACCTTGAAATATGATAAAATGTATATAAGCCAATTTGTAAGGAGCTTTCGTATGAACAAAAAAGTGAAAATTTTAGCATTCATGCTCTGCGCTTTCATGATGTGCGCGACGCTTGCGGCTTGCTCGGGTTCACGGGAGACGGACGAAACCGACGCGGGCGCGCAAACGGAGATAACCTATGAAGATATAGACGTTGACAGCTACGTTGAGGCTATACAGTACAAGGGTTTGTCGGTCGCATGGGATTCCGAGACTGAAACTAAAGAAGCTGCTATCTGGAACGCAATATACGCAAGTGTGATAATTGAAAACTATCCCGAAGAAAAGGTAAACTACTACTTCAATCAAATGAAAAACACATATATGCACTACGCTAAAGGCAATGAGGCGGACTATCTTTTGCTTTTAGAGGCGCAGGGGACGAGTGAGGAAGAAATGCTTGCTAAAACCAGACAGATGGTAAAAGAGGATTTAGTTTTTGAGTACATAATTAAGCACGAGCAGATAACGGTAACAGACGAGGAAAAGGACTCACTTTTTAATAAGTACGTTGAGAAATACAGCGCGGAGCTCGGAAAGACACCCGAGGAGGTTGCCGCGAGCATGAAAGACTACATATACGAATCCATGCTGTACGACAAAACTACCGAGTACTTGTTCTCGGTCAACACCTTTGTGACAAAGCAGTGACTTTTAATTCGAGGCGCTTTGATAAGGATAAATCCTTATCAAAGCGCCTTTAAATTTTCTTTATTTGTTAAAGTAAAGCAAAAAGAAAGTTGACATTCACTATATTATGTGTTATAATTATAATGTTGTGGATTTTTAAGTTTATATATAAATTTCGGAGGAATATTTTGAAAAATCAGATAACACTCCGCTCCGGCGCCACTATATACCAAGTGGACGCAGAGGAAGCAAGTAAAAAGAATTATTTGACACGTCACGTGCTCTCCAGAATGCACCTTGTGCCCAAGGGCGACCCCGTTGCCTACGACGTTTCTCCCGACGGCAGCATGATCTATTATTTTGATCCTACAAGAGTAGAGGAGGCATCTCCCGAGACGTGGTATTTCCCTCGCTCCAAGAGAGAGACTATGACTCTGCCCGGTGGCAGTATCATTGAGAGAATGAGCGTTAAAAATGCGGCTGCGAGAGGATATTATACCGCAGAGCGCCTTGAGCGCATGCACTATGAAACGGTAGAGGAGCCCGTAGCATACACCTACAAGTCGGACAAGTCGATTCTTTATTTTTACGACAAAAAGACCGCCAAGAAGCTTCCGCTTATGTGCGTGGAGTGCGGTAACGACGTAAGATACCGCAAGAAGCTGTGCCGTGAGTGCTACGAAAAGGATCTGGCGATCCGCCGCGCAGAGGGCAACGCATACAGAGCCGCAAGCTACCGAATGGATCGCGCCAAGGTGCTTTTCTTCGACCTTGAGCTGACGGGATTTTATGATCACGACGAGATACTCTCCATCACCATCGTTGATGGCTTTGGCAACATGATAATGGATACTCTCGTTAAGCCCGTATCGACCAAGAGCTGGAAGCGCACCGAGGAGATACATAAGATAACTCCAGCTATGGTTAAGGACGCCCCCGTTCTTTCGGAACTTGTTCCGAGACTTAAGGAGATATTCGCAGGCGCTGAAAACGTGATAGCATACGGCGTATCTACCGATTACAGCCATATAAAGAAGATATATACGGACGAGGCTGAGCGCGAGGAATTTCATGCCAAGATAAAGTGCTGCGCTAATGAGTTCGTTCGCTATTCCCACGAGAACAGACCCGATCTGCTCCACGCATCGCTTACCGATGCCATGAGCTGTTTCCAAATAGAGTGGGAGGGTGTGGCGCATTCGTCGATTGCCGACACGCTCGGCTGTCGCAAGGTCTGGGAGGCGCTTTTCCCGAATTATTACTGCAACTGAAGCAACAAAACGAGATAAATCGGAGGATCTATGGATAGACTGTTTGGACTTGACAGCGTGAGCGCTCACGACGAGTCGCTTGAATTGCTCATGACCGTTTATAACTCTGCGGAGCAGGCGGTCGTTGAGAGTATTCTCAACGACGCAGAGATACCTTATCTTATTAAGGAGCGCGGTGCGGGAAGCAGCGTAAAGGTTATTACGGGATTTTCCATGTACGGTACGGATATTTTCGTCCGCTGCGAGCAGCTCGACGAGGCAAAGACAATTTTTGAGTCGGCTGAGTTTGTAGAGGCTGAAACGGAGTGCGACAATGATTAAGGAAATTTTGCTTTGCAAATACGGAGAGATCGTTCTTAAGGGAGCTAACCGCAAGTATTTTGAGGATATGCTTACCAAGGAAATGAAAAAGCGCGCCAAGGCATACGGAAGCTTTGACGTTTACCGCGCGCAGAGCACGATATATATAGAGCCTAAGGACGACATGGCAGACGTTGACGGAATGTTCGTTGCCGCCTCAAAGGTGTTCGGTATCGTTGCTATTTCCCGCGCGGCGGTTTGCGAAAAGAGCATGGACGACATCGCAAGGGTTACGAGAGAATATATTCCCGCTTTCCTTGACGGAAAGAGGACCTTTAAGGTTGAGGCAAAGCGCTCGGATAAGTCTTTTGCGCTTGACTCTATGGAAATTTCGAGAGAGATAGGCGGAGTCGTTCTTGAAAGCTGTCCCCGCATTAAGGTCGACGTTCACAATCCCGACGTTGTTGTTAAGGTTGAGATAAGAGAGTTTGGCGCTTACGTCAGCGCAGGACAGTTTAAGGGCGCGGGCGGTATGCCTGTGGGAACCAACGGGCGTGGCTTGCTTTTGCTTTCGGGAGGAATTGACTCTCCCGTGGCGGGATATATGATAGCGAAGCGCGGTGTACGTATTGACGCACTTCACTTTGAGTCCTTTCCTTATACGAGCGAGAGGGCAAGAGAGAAGGTGCTTGACCTTGCTCGCATAGTGTCCGAGTACGCAGGCGACATCTACGTTCATATCGTATCCCTTACTCACATTCAGGAGGAGCTTGTCAAGGCGTGCGACGAGGATTACTTCACCTTGCTGCTTCGCAGATATATGATGACTATTGCGGAGCGTGTGGCAAAGGAAAAGGGCTGTGCGGCGCTTATTACGGGCGAGAGCCTTGGACAGGTCGCATCGCAGACTATGCAGGCGATAGGTGTCACCGATGCTTGCGCTAACATTCCCGTGTTCCGCCCTTGTATCGGCATGGATAAGGAGGAGATCGTGCAGATTTCGCGCAAGATAGGAGCATTTGAGACGTCCATTCAGCCTTATGAGGACTGCTGTACGGTGTTTACCCCCAAGCACCCGCGCACGAAGCCCGAGCTTCATAAGGTGATCGCCGAGGAAAATAAGCTTCCTTTTGCGGAGCTTGTTGATGAGGCGATGACGACGCTTTACACGGTGCATATCCAACCGGAATATTGATAAAACAAAACCGCTCTCACAAAAGGGACATACTCTTAAGGACAGTTTTTATAAACATAAAAAGAGCATAAGTTTTACCTAAAAGGTTTTCTTATGCTCTTTATTTTAATTAAAGCACTTTTTCTTTGAATCAAAATAGCTACTCTATTAAAAAAGACTAAACTGTTTTATATCATGTGGGTAAGTTAGAAATGCTTAATTCACCCGAAAAGTCAATTGACAAATCATCCTTGAACACCCTAAAATAAAGCTTTCCTGTGCTTTTTGTTCCTTTTGTAATTTCCGAATTTTCAATTATAAGCCCCCAAGTAAGTGCTTCTGTGCCAAAATAGTCACTTGTGAAAAAGTTATTTTCTCTCACGATGTAACCACTTGAATAGACCTTAACGCCTGCAGCGTTGACTATCTCAATATCAACATTTACTTCTTCGGCAAAACTTATCCATGCCATATTATACATGGACAAGGCGAAAATTTGACAGTTACCTTCTGCGTAGTAATCAACCATTTCTTTGTGATAAAGTGTTTTTTTGTTACTGTAATTAGGATATTGAGCGAATGCCATACTCACTGCACTTTCGTTCAATTCGGTCTCACTTCCATCCATATAGATGATTTTTACACCTAATAATTTGATTGTATCAACAGAGCCATTATACCAACATTTTTCCCAAAGGTTTCCGTAATGATAAATATCTCCAATGGATTCGTCGCCTACTGTGTAGTACCCTTTATATCCCGACTCACATGGCCCAGTAACACGAGCAGTAAATCGACTATAATCACGAATTTCGCAGTACACTTTATCTCCAACTGCATTATATGGTTCAACATAAAAGTAAATATATTTAATGGTTTTGTCGGATGTGTTCGTCCAAGAGATTCGCATATCCACGCCTTCGGCAGAGTCGATATCGTCCACATAGATGTCGTGAATTTGTATAATGTCTTGTACTTCTTCTTTTGTCCAAATTTCTGTAGTGCTATTGTTGTTTGAATTTTGCAACGAATTATTATTGTCGTTTGAATTTTGCAACGAATTATTATTGTCGTTTGAATTTTGTAACGAATTGTTATTGTTATTTGAACTTTGCGACGATTTGTTATCATTGTTGTCGGATGGCATTTCAATATCACAGGCGACAAGCGACAGTAACATAAAAGTAGTAAGAATTAACACAAGAAGCTTTTTCATTTCTTTTTCCTCCAAAAAATAAATATAAAATAAAAAGTGCGCCAACCGAAGTCAGCGCACCGAAAAACGCGAACTCCAAGTTGTCGCCAAACGAACTTATACGCAGATAGGTATTTACACCATCAAACGGGAGTCGCATTTTTACCAAATGGATTCGTTTAATGGCGTGCATAAAAAGGGTATAGTTATCCCATAAAGAAAAATATACCTATCAGAGCGTTTATTAAGTTCGTTTGGCACAATTATTATATCACAATTTTTTAGGTTTGTAAATATATTTAGTTATATTTATGAAAATTTACCTTCCGGGAGGTAGAAAAAGCCGCCCTTGTGTAAAGGGAGGTGGCACGGCTTGCCGTGACGGAGGGATTGTAAAGGTTAGATTTTCTATAAAACAATCCCTCAGCCGCCTTCAGCGTCAGCTCCCTTTACACAAGGGAGCCTTTTTTATGTTCACCTATGATTTGTCAATTTTACTGACAAGCACTGCTTTTGTGGACACAAAAGCAAAATACGGCATGCCTCTTTCGAGCTATGCCGTATTTTTGAAAACTGTCCTTTAATAAAGCGCAAAACTATATTTTACAAATAAAAATTCCGTCTTTTGTTGTGTTCGCTTTGCGAAAAACTTTTTATAAAAGTTTTTGCGGAGCTTTTTTCAAAAAGCGACCCGCGTCCTCTTACAGCGTAACCGTCTCGCCGGGTTTGATCTCTACGGTTCGAGCTTCATCAACACCGTTGGGGGTTGACACTGCCACCCAAACGGAGATAGCCGAGGGGTTATGAACGGCACTCATATCTACTGCCCACAAGAGGCGGTTAAAGGCAGTCACGTAATCGTAAATTTCGATGTTTGTGGCATACCAGATATCGTCCTTGTTAGCCACTGCTTGGCAGAATTCTTCGATAACGTTCCAGTTGTTGTCATCGTCAAACTCGTAGGTGTGACCCCAAAGGTAGAAAAGTCTTGGGTGGTTAATATAGGTCTTAGTAACAAAGGTTTCCGCAAGCTCCATGAGTCGCTTGTCAGTGTGCTTGCAAGTAGGATTCCACTGATACCAGTTGGTGGGAAGCTTGAAGTTGTCAACTGATTTAATTGTGCGAGCGTAAGCGATGCCTGCAACCTTCAATACGTTAATAACGTCGTCGTTGTACGTTCCAAAGGGGTATGCCATACCTCGAATAACACCGCCAAACGTCTTTTCAAGCTCGCGGCGGTCATCGAGCATCTCTACTGCCGCCTGCGCGGTAGGGAGAGCCTCGAGCCAAGGGTGGGTGTATGCGTGGGTAGATACCTCATGAGGACTGTTTTTGTAAAGCTTAACAGCCTCTTCCTTTGTCATTCGTCTTGATGTGCTTCCCTCGTCCGAAAAGCAACCGCCGTTAATGTTGAATGTACACTTGATACCGTACTTATCAAGTATCTCGATCATTCTTATGTCCTGCTTAACTCCGTCGTCGTAGCTAAGCGTCAGCGCCTTGGTAAGACCGCCCGGATATCTCATAAATGTTCTTGCTTTTCCCATTTTAGTTACCTCTTAAAAATTAAATTATACGTCAGCGCCGCCGAGGTTTCCGTCAACCATACGGCGCATATATTCGTCCATGGTGATGAGGACCTGACGGGGCTTGTTGCCGTCGGGAGCACTTACGTAGCCCATTTCCTCCATGGTGTCGATTATCTTTGCCGCGCGGCCGTAGCCTACGCCGAGTCTGCGCTGCATAAGCGAGGTGGATATCTTTCCTGTTTCTATTGCGAGCTTTACAGCCTCGCTGAATTTGGTGTCTCCACCCTCCACGGGAGGCATGTCCGCGTCTTGGGCAGCACCTTTTTTGCCCATTCCGCATTTTGCGGCTTCTACCTCGATGCGGTTTACAAAGTCGGCATTATAGCGAGCCTCGCCGTTGTTTTCCTTGATAAAGCTTACGATCCTTTCGATCTCGTTTTCATGCACGAACGCGCCCTGAACACGAAGCGGCTTGCTTGCGCCGACAGGAGCAAAGAGCATGTCTCCGCGACCGATAAGGCTTTCCGCGCCCGCTACGTCAATAATGGTACGCGAGTCTACCTGCGACATAACGGTGCAGGCGATACGAGAGGGCACGTTTGCCTTGATAAGTCCTGTGATAACGTCAACGGACGGACGCTGAGTACCGAGGATCATGTGTATTCCTGCGGCACGCGCCTTTTGCGCGATGCGGCAGATGTTGGTCTCGACCTCGTCGCGAGCCGTCATCATAAGATCGGCAAGCTCGTCGATAATGATAACCATGTGAGGCATAAATTCAAGATCGGGATCGCTTTCCGCAAGCGCATTGTAGCCGGTTATGTCACGAACGCCGACCTGCTCGATAAGCTCGAAGCGGCGCTCCATCTCCGCAACGGCACTTGCCAACGCTCCTGCTGCCTTTTTGGGATCGCTGACGATGGGGCAGTAGAGGTGCGGAATGTTTTTGTACATGTTAAATTCAACCTTCTTGGGGTCGATAAGTATAAGCTTTACCTCGTCGGGCTTTGCCTTGTAGAGGATACTTACGATAACGCAGTTGATACAGATCGACTTACCCGATCCGGTAGTACCCGCGATAAGCAGGTGAGGCATCTTGCCGATATCAAAGTGAATGGGGTTTCCGCCGACGTCAGCACCGAGCGCTGCCGTAAGCTTGCTCTTGGATTCGGTGAATTTAGGGTTGTCAATGAGGTCGCGCAGATAAACGGTAGCGCGGGTCTGGTTAGGAACTTCAATTCCTACTGCCGCCTTGCCGGGAATAGGCGCTTCTATACGCACGCCCGACGTTGCAAGGTTGAGCGCTATATCGTCAACGAGGTTTGCGATCGAGCGAACTCGCGTGCCGACCTCGGGTTTGAGCTCGTAGCGGGTGATCGTAGGACCGCGAGAGTAGGTGACCTCTCTGACGCCTACGCGGAAGCTGCGCAGAGTCTCAACAAGAATCTTTGCATTGTTCTGAAGCTCCTCGGTGTGATCAGAAGTGTCCATGTTTTTGTTCTTTGCGAGCATGTCGATGGACGGAAAAACGTAGGGCGCGGATATTTCGGGCACGTCCTCGCCCTCGTCGTCGGGAGCGACCGCCGCAACGTCCTCAAGGAGCGTATCTGAGTTTATGCGAGTCATATCGATCGAGGGGGGAGTTGGCTTTAATGTCTCTTCCTTTTTGGGAGCTTCTGCCATCTCGGGCTCTTTCGCAGGTGCGATAGGCGTATCAAAGCCCTTTATGATGTTGTCAATGTTGTCAAATTCACCCTTGTCAAAGGTGGGATCGCCTCCAAAATCAAGCGGCGCTTGCTTTTTTTGAGCGATAGGCTCTTTGTCCTTCTTGACGGACACGGGCTCGCTTTGTACGGGCGTTTCGGAGAGCATTTCGTCAACACTCATCTGGCGCTTCTTAGGCGCTTCCTCAGCCGCAGGCTCCTGCTTCGGAGGTGCGGGAGCGTGAACGAATGCGACGCGAGCCTTGCGTTCTTCCTCCTGCTGCTTCTCAAGAAGCTCCTTTTGCTCAGCACGCCTTTTAGCCACTACCTCGCGGCGCTCGTTTATTTTAATGATAATGTAGTCGGGAGTTAGTCCAAGAGCGAGAATTACGAACAAGAGGGAAAGGACGCTGAGAATTATGTAAGATATTACCGTGTCGAACGCAAGCAGAAGACCGCATGCGATAACGCCTCCGACCGTGCCACCGCCCATGAGCATGTCTCCGTACAAGAGCGCGTCAATAGCGTCGTTGCCCATCTGTATAGGCTCGAAATAGCGTTGATCGGCAATAACGCCCGCAAAAGTGGAGATCATGACGAGCGTAAGAGCGCTCATCACTATCTGGAGAACGAGACGGCGCTTTGCTCTTTTATAGTCGTCGTATCGCTCGCCTGAGGGGTTCATGGAGCTCTCGTCCCATTTAATGTTGTAGAGTATCCATTTGATTCCGACGTATGCCATAGCAACGGGAAGAACGAATGCCGCAGGACCTATGACCGCGCACAGCCCCTGTCCTAAAAAGGCACCGACCTGACCGACACCGCCGTCAAAATTTATGAGAATGAGGCAGACGCCGATGATCAAGGCGAGAACGCACAATACGTATGGGATTATACGCATCGCCATGCTTCTTTTACGTTTTTTGTTTTTTGGCGCACCGTCATTCATTGATTTAGCCGCCGCTTTTACTGCCTTTTTTGCTATCTTCTTTTTTGTTGCCATGTGTAGCTCCTTTTCTTTATAGCACTTTTTATAATAAACGTATAAAATTCCGTATTTACAAGAAAATATATATAATAATTATATCACATTTTCCTGCGCGTTTCAATAATTTTTTTGAAAATCGTTTGATTTTATTTGGTGATATTTTATTGGTAAATAAATAATAAAGTATGTGCAGTTTTCTTTTGCTACTTTTCTTTTTTAAAAGAAAAGTAGGGAAGGAGGAAAATGAAAATATTCAGTAAAGATAACTCAAGGTGGTGGTTGCTCGCGCTATTCGGACTTTTAGCAGGAACGGTAAACGGACTTCTCGGCGCGGGCGGGGGAATAATAATAATTTTTGCGCTTAACAAGATTTTGGGTGAGAAGGCGCTTGATAAAAACGGAGCTTTCGCTACCGCTCTTTGCATCATGCTGCCAATATCTGTACTTTCGGTTCTTATATACTCATCAAGAGGGCACGTCAGTATGGAGGGCTTTGGAGTTTTTATAATACCCGCGCTTCTCGGCGGCGCTGTCGGCGGCTTGCTGCTCGGTAAGCTTAATGCCACACTTGTAAAGAAGCTTTTTGCGGGACTTATAATCGTTTCGGGAATTCTGCTTATAGTGAGGTAAGGTGTGATCAACGGAATTATAAGCTTTCTTATAGCGCTCGTTTCGGGAATGGGACTTGGCGGCGGCGGACTTTTTGCGGTGTATCTTTCGGTGTTTACCGAAACTCCCCAGCTTTCCGTTCAAGGATTTAATCTTTTGTTTTTTATTTTTTGCGCGGGCGCATCGGTAACAGTCCAGCTGTTTGGGCGAAAAATAAACCTTTTTGCTGTTCTTATTATGACGCTTACGGGAATGGCAGGCGCTCTTTTGGGAACGCTCCTTGCGGGTGTTGTGCCCGAGGAGTATCTTAGGAAGATCTTTGGCATCATGCTCATAAGCACAGGGATCATAGCGCTTCGCTCTGCTCTGTCGGGGAGGAATAGCGGTGTCGGGGAGGAATATTCCAAAAATATATCGACAAAAGATACGCAAGAGAGAAAAAATACGACCGAGAGAGACGCGGAGAGTGGCAAATAGAAGACCGCGAGGACGAAAAAAAGGATCTTAGGTCGATAAAAACTTTTGCCGTGCGTCTCTTGCTCGCAAATTGCGACAAAGCTTTTGCACAGCTTCTGCTAAAATATATGCATAAGTAATTTAGCAAAGGACGTGTAAGGAATGGACGTAAAAAAGAGTGTGCGGTTGGATACCGATAAAAAAATAAAGCTTGAGAGCTTGGATATTTTTGGAAATGCGCTGTACGTTGGCATAGGTGCGGCTACGGGAATGGCACAGCTCCCGTTTGGCGCTTTGCCATTTGGCTTTGCCTTGCTCTGCGCCGTGCCGCAAAAGAGAGTGGCGGCAGTGCTTGCAGGTCTTCTTTTTTCTTCGCTCGCGCAAGCCAAAATTCTTACGTTCGTTGGGTGCGTACTGTTGACGCTTGCAATTCGAGCACTGCTCGGCATTATCGGCGGTAAGAAAAGGGGCGAGAAAATACTTGCACGGCTCTTCGAGGAGAACGTATCCCTGCGGGTGGTCTCAGCGGCGCTCGGTGCGTTTACGCTCGGACTTTACCGCCTCTTTGAAAGCGGATTTTTGTATTATCACCTCATTGGCGCTGTAATTTCGGTCGTCCTTGCCGCCCTGAGCTGCCTTTTGTGGGTAAACGTAGGAAACGTCACGGACGGAGAATACACCGAGAAAAAGAGCAAACCCCTACGTGCCGTCGCATTTATGACGCTTTGCGTGGCGGTCGTTTGGGGACTTCGTGAGGTATCCTTTTACGGAATATCCTCCTCGGCGCTCGCGTGTATGTTCATATCCCTTGTGGTGATGCGCAAAAAGGGAATACTTTACGCGAGCTTTCTGTCAATATTCATGGGGCTTGCCGTGTCGGTCACTTATGCTCCCTTGTTCGTCTTTTCAACGCTTTGCTATGCTTTTGTGTCGGGCGTATCTCCCTTGCTTGCGGCTGCGGCAAGCTTTTCGGTCGGAATGGCTTGGGGAGTATATACGGACGGGATATTTGCCGTAAGCACTCTTTTGGCGGCACTTCTTTTTGCTAACGTATTGTTTTTAACGGTGGATAAGCTTTTTCTTACAATCGCTGACGAGGAAAAAATTGAAGCGCAAGAGAGCGAGGCCGTGGCACAGACCTATGACGACGCGCGCGAGATAGCTCTTGTCCGACTTGACGATGCGGCGGGGCGCATCAAGCTGCTTTGCGAGGGCTTTTCCTCGCTGTCGGATATTTTGCTTGACGAGGCAACATCGGAGCCTGATCTATCAGGACTCGGAGAGATGGCGGAAAGGCTTGGACTCGGGCTTTCCGTAGAGATAGGCGAGATGGCGCGCGCTGTCGGCGAGGATACGGAGGACCTTTATCCGTATTACAAGAGCGCCTTTGCCGACGGACAGCGCATGCGCGCCTTGGCGATGGATTACCGCGCGCTGTCGGACTACGTTGCGGGGATAATGGTAGAAAACCAGAGCGACTACATAGCGGACAGAGAGCTTGGCGAGAGGGTGAGCAAGGAGCTTTGCAAGGCACTTTCGCGCGACGATATGCGCGCGGGAGTTTTCGGAGAGTACGCGAAGCGTATATTGGTCACCTCCTCGGATGCGAGCGTGCTTGAAAAATATAAAACACAGATCGAAAATGCTGTCGGACGAGTGTGCGGCTTTCCCGTCAATGCAAGAGAGGCTTCGGAGCTTGCGGGAGTTGCTTACGTAAGCATGTACCGCGTCCCCGTGCTTGACGCGACGTGCGCAGGACGTAGGAGAAGCGCTGTCGGAGAGGAAAAATACTGCGGGGATAGCTTTGGCAGCATTTTGCGAGAGGACTGCGGTACGCTTTTTGCATACGTCAGCGACGGAATGGGCAGCGGCAAGGAGGCGGCGGCAACGTCTGAGCTTTGCGCGGCGTTTTTAGAAAAGCTCTTGCCCGTAAGCATGAGAACCTCGGGCTCTCCCGACGTCACATTGCGCATGCTCAACGGATTTCTTTGCACGAGAAGCAGCTCGTCCGCAAGGGAGTGCGCCGCGACCGTCGATCTTGGGATCTTCGACCTCATAGGGTGTCGCGCGGTCTTTTATAAGAGCGGCGCCGCACCGACGTACGTATTCCGCGACGGAGCGCTCTTTAAGCTTCACGCTCGGACAGTGCCCGTGGGTATTGTCAGCGAGCCCGACGTCGGTAAAATAAACATGGAGCTTTTGCCGGGGGACGTCATAATTATGGTGAGCGACGGCGTTACAGAGGGGAAAGAGGAGTGCTCGGAGCTTTTCTCCATGCTTCGCACGCGACTGCTTACTCACACGGCAGACGGACTTGCCGACGCTATAATGGAGTACGCAGAGGAGCGCGGCTGTACCGACGACGTTTCTGCCTTGGTTATCAAGATAAAGGAGAAGTCGCTACGACAGATGCGTGCAGGTTAAAAACGGTACAGAAAATAAAAGAGTCCCCGATACTCGGTATCGGGGACTCTTTTGTATTGCTTCGGCTATTAAATTATATATCCGCGTCCTTCATGTATTCGTTTCCGTGCAGAGCGATAAATTCCTTTCTCGCGGGGAGGTTGTCACCAAGCAGGGTGTCGAACATCTGCTCGGTAAGAGCTGCGTCGGTAGGAGTAACCGCGATAAGACGGCGTGTTGCCGGATTCATTGTTGTTCTCCACATCATGTCGGGCTCGTTCTCACCAAGTCCCTTAGAACGCTGTAAGGTGTACTTCTTGCCCTCGAGCGACTTGAGGATCTCAGCCTTTTCAAATTCGTTGTAGGCAAAGAGGATATTGTCCTCGTCCTTCTTGCCCTTGACGGTTATCTCAAAGAGCGGCGACTCGGCAATAAATACCTTGCCCTCTTTAAGGAGAGTGGGGAGCAGACGGTAGAACAGCGTCAGAAGTAGCGTGCGTATCTGGAAGCCGTCCTCGTCGGCATCGGTACAAATGATTATCTTCGACCATCGAAGCAGGCTCATGTCAAAGGTAGTGAGATCTCCCTTTACCTTGCCGTTTATCTCGACTCCGCAACCGATAACGCGTAAAAGGTCGGTTATAATATCGCTCTTGAATATCTTTTCATAGCTGCTCTTCATGCAGTTGAGCGTTTTACCTCTTACGGGGATTATTGCCTGATATTCGGCATTTCTTCCGAGCTTACAGGACGTGAGCGCGGAGTCACCCTCAACTATATAAAGCTCTCTTATTGCGGGATCCTTGGAACGGCAGTTGACGAACTTTTCAACTCTGTTGGATATGTCGAGCGTGCCCGTAAGCTTTTTCTTTATGGTAAGGCGCTCGGACTCGGCGCGCTCGCGGCTGCGCTTGTTTATAAGGACTTGATTTGCAAACGCATCGGCAGCTGCGGGGTTTTCAACGAAGTATATCTCAAGATTTGATTTGAGGAACTCCGTCATAGCCTCGTATATGAACGTATTGGTAATAGATTTCTTAGTCTGGTTTTCGTACGAGGTCATTGTCGAGAAGCTGTTGATCACGATGCAAAGGCAGTCTGCAACGTCTCCCCACGTTATCTTGGACTCATTTTTGTTGTACTTGCCCTGAGTTTTTATATACTTGTCAAGCGCGTAAACGAAAGCAACGCGCACAGCCTTGTCGGGCGAGCCGCCGTATTCAAGGAAGCTTGAGTTGTGGTAGTACTCCGTCATAGCTGCTGTGTTAGACACGCAGAATGAGAAATCCGCCTTGAGCTTGTATTCGTCCTTGTCCGCGCGGTCGCGTCCCTGTGTTTCAAGATGCCAAAGCACGGGCTGCGTAAGGCTTGACGTGCCCGCAAGCTCCGAGATATAGTCGGAAATTCCGTTCTCGTAGAAAAATTCCTTGGACTCAAACTTTCCGTCCGTGCCCTGATGCTCAAGCACGAATTTGATTCCCGCATTTACCACCGACTGACGGCGCATAGTCTCCTCAAAAAACTCAACGGGTATGTTTATGTCGGTAAAGACCTCTATGTCGGGGCGCCAATGAATGACCGTACCCGTTCGTCTTTCCTTTTTGTCAAGAGGGCGGGTGATAAGCTCGGTGACGGGCTCTCCGCGACGGAAGCTTATCTTGTATTCGTTTATGCCGTCGTAGGAATAAACGTCCATAAATTCAGAGGAGTACTGCGTAGCGCACGCACCAAGACCGTTAAGACCGAGAGAGAACTCGTATGCGGAGTCGCCGTTGTTGTTGTCGTACTTACCGCCCGCGTAAAGCTCACAGTAAATGAGATCCCAGTTCCAGCGTCCCTCCGCTTCGTTGTATCCGAGCGGCACTCCACGTCCGTGGTCGTCAACAGAGATAGAGCGGTCGTTGTATGCCACGACCTTTATTACGTTTCCGTGTCCCTCGCGCGCCTCGTCAACGGAGTTTGAGAGTATTTCAAAGAATGAATGCTCACAGCCCTCAAGACCGTCCGAGCCGAAGATAACGCCCGGGCGCTTTCTTACTCTGTCCGCACCCTTGAGCGCTTTTATACTTTGGTCATTGTACTGACTCTTTGCCGTATTTTTCGTAGCCATTATATTACCTTCCAAAAAATATAAGTATACTACTATATTTTATCATAAAAAATGCGTTTTGAAAAGGGCTTTTTTAGGTTTTTGTGTAAAAAAACGGTTAATTCCCTAAAAATATACTTGCATAAACTCTAAATGGATTATATAATATATATTGCCCCCGTATTTGGGGTTTGGAGGAGCGTATGGATAACGTCAGCTTAATTGAATATATAAACGGAAGACCGTGTACGGTTCTCGGGCTTGGGGTGTCAAATCTGCCGCTTGCCAAGGCAATTTCAGAGGCGGGCGCACCGCTTGCTGTCTACGACAAGGCAGAGGCAAGCCAGCTCGGCAAGGACGCAGAGGAGCTTATAGACAGCGGCGCGCGCTTTGTGGTATCAAACAGCTTTCTGGACGTAGAGGGCGAGCTTATATTCCGCTCTCCGGGCATTCGCCCCGACCGCATAACAACGGCGAGCGAGAGCGCCGAGATAACCTCGGAAATGGAGCTTTTTTTGCGCCTGACTCCCGCCAAAACCTTTGCCGTCACGGGTAGTGACGGAAAGACCACCTCAACGACGCTTACAGGCTTGTTTTTAGCCGAGGAAGGCAAGCGCACGGGTAAGGGAAATACCTTTGTCGGTGGAAATATCGGCACTCCTTTGCTTACAAAATGCGGTGAAATGACGGCTGCGGATAACGCTGTGCTTGAGCTTTCGAGCTTTCAGCTTATGGGTATTTGTAATACCCCAATGTTTGCCGCAATAACGAACGTATCCCCCAATCACCTTGACTGGCACGTGGATATGGACGAGTACGTAAGCGCAAAGAAAAATATTATAGGCAAGAATACAAAAAGGCTCGTCACGAATGCAGACTGCGAGCGCACCTTTCAGATAGCCAAGGAATACGCCACGCGTGAAGATCTCGAAATCGTACTGTTTTCCTCGCAGAAGCATTCCTTTGAGGAAATATTCGAGGGCTTTCCAAGGCACGAAAAGGCTCGCGCGTTTTTCACGGACGGCGGCTATATTTGCGTAGCAGATAAAAATGGCATAGTCTCGCTTTTGACAACGGAAAAAATCAAAGTACCGGGACGGCATAACGTAGAGAATTTCATGACTGCTATGGCGCTTACCTACGGAGAGGTCGATCCATCTGTGTACGCGAGCGTTGCGGAGAGCTTTTTTGGCGTTGAGCACCGACTTGAGCTTGTAAGAGAGCTTGACGGTGTGGCATATTATAACTCGTCAATTGATTCCTCGCCTACACGCACCGCCGCCGCGCTTTCCGCTATGGCGGGGCGCAGTATAGTGCTTATATGCGGCGGCTACGATAAGAAAATACCCTACGTGCCGCTTGCCTCTGCCATAGTGGAGCACGGCGGTGTACATACCGTTTCTCTTACGGGAGCAACGGGGAAGAAGATAGGCGAGGAGATAGAAAAATACCGCGCCGCGACGGGGAAGGGCGAAAATATTACCATTGCATATAATGCGGATTTCGGTGACGCGGTACGTTTTGCGAGAGGATGCGCAAATGGGGGAGATGCGGTCTTGCTCTCGCCCGCATCGGCAAGCTTTGACGCATTTAAGAACTTTGCCGAGCGCGGAGCGACATTCAAAAGACTTGTTAAAGATTTTAAATAAAAATAAAAAAGTCGTCGGTACGTAGGGTCCGACGACTTTCTTCTACTTTTCTTTTAAAAAAGAAAAGGTAGCAAAAGAAAACTGTAAAATTGGTTTGTTCTCTATTTTTAATTTTGCTTTTAATTTATTATAACGGACAGTCGGGGACGCCTGTCCCTACAATCTATAAATTAAATGTAGCTCTTACAATTGTTTTGGATATAAAATCAAACAAGAAATATTGAAGCTATCTTATTTTAAAAAATGTAGGGACAGGCGTCCCCGACTGTCCGTTTTTATTACAAATTTTTAATTTCTTGTTGATATTTCCATTTTTTTGTGGTATAATGATCCTGCCAAACAAACTAAATATATAGATCAATGGGTGTAATTTCCTTTTCGGGGATATCTATATCCTTTTTTGAGTATACTTTTTAGTGCTGAATTTGATAAAATGCAAATTCCGTGCACTGGAGAGTATTATTATATACCCACTATGTATTATAGTTTGTTTGGCGACGACTTGGAGTTTGCGTTTTTGTGCGTGACTTCGGTCGCGCACTTTTTTATTTTAAGAGAGGAAACAGACATGAAGCTTTTGGTGGTTGGCTCAAGAGAAATTGCGGATTTTGATTTATCGCCTTATATTCCCGATGGGGTGGATACGATCATAAGCGGTGGCGCGAACGGCATAGATACGGTGGCGGAGAAATATGCGGACAGCCACCGCCTCTCAAAGATCATAATTCGTCCGCAGTACGAGCGCTACGGTCGTGGCGCGCCGCTAAAGCGAAACCAAGAAATGGTGGAAATGGCGGACTCTGTTTTGGTCATTTGGGACGGAAAATCAAGGGGCACGAAATTTACGATTGATTATGTCCAAAAGGTCGGCAAGCAAATTACGGTAATTAAGGCTTAATTAAAAAAGAAAGTCGTCGGTACGTAGTGTCCGACGACTTTCTTCTACTTTTCTTTTAAAAAAGAAAAGGTAGCAAAAGAAAACTATACAAATGATATGTTCTATATTTTTTAATTTGAATTTCCGTCTTTTGCGGTGTTCGCTTTGCCAAAAACTTTTTCTGAAAGTTTTTGCGGAGCTTTTTTCAAAAAGCGACCCGCGTTTCCTCATCCTTGCTGTTGGCAAGCATGAGCTTTATGCGGTTTTCCTGGTTGACTGCGGTAGCGCCTGCATCGTAGTCAATTGCAACGATGTTAATATCGGGATTGCGCTCCTTAAGGGGCTTCATGATGCCCTTGCCGCAGATGTGGTTGGGCAAGCAACCAAAAGGCTGTGCGCACACGATATTGGGCACGCCCTTGTCGGCAAGCTCAAGCATTTCAGCGGTGAGAAGCCAGCCCTCACCCATTTTCGTGCCGAGTCCGATATAGCCGTCAACGAGCGAGATGGTATGCTCAAAGGGAGTTGGCGGATCGAAATCGGAGTTCTCCTCGATTATCCTTATCATATCGGCTTGCTTTTTAACGAGGAAGCTAAAGGCGAGCTTGTATACGCCGTAGGAACGCTTATTGTAGCCGTAAAGCTTTCTGTCCACGATGCTGTTATAAACGCAGTAGAGGCAGAAATCAAGAAGCCCCGGGACGGTGACCTCTGCGCCCTCGCTGACGAGAAAATCAACGAGATTGTTGTTCGCAAACGGCGCGTACTTGACGAATATCTCGCCGACGACGCCGACGCGCGTCTTCTTTACCGCCTCGCGCGGAATATCGTAGAAATCGCGTATTATCTTGCGGTAGTTTTCCTTAACCTTGCGGTAAGAAATTCTGCCCGAGGTCATTTCATTTGCAAGTCTGTCAGTCCATTCCTCGGCTTTTTTCGCACTCTCGCCTTTCTTTATTTCGTAAGGCTCGCACTGATTTTTTAGAAGCATGAGCAGATCTCCGTAAAGCACGGCGTACATCATGCGGTGCAGCATGCCGACGGAAAGCTTGAAGCCGGGGTGGTGCTCAATTCCCGAAAGGCTGAAGGAGATAACGGGAACGTGAGCAAAGCCTGCCTTGGCAACCGCCTTTCTTATGAGGTTTATGTAGTTGGAGGCGCGACAGCCGCCGCCCGTCTGGAACATTATGAGCGCGACCTTATCGGTGTCGTATCTGCCGCTTTGAAGCGCCTCTATAAACTGACCTATGACCAAAATTGCGGGGTAGCAGGTGTCGTTGTGGCAGTATTTAAGACCCGTATCCTTTATTTCCTGCCCCTCGGTCATAAGTATCTCGGTGTTAAAGCCGTAATTGTTAAGCACCTTTGCTATAAGCGTGAAGTGCATGGGGAGCATATTGGGAATGAGGATGGTGTAGTCCTTTTTCATTTGCTCTGTAAAGACAACGTAATTCTTTTCCATATTCTCTCCTTATTGCGTGAGCGCACCGATAAGACTGCGAAGACGTATCTTTACTGCGCCGAGGTTGGTGATCTCGTCGATTTTTATCTGAGTGTAGAACTTGCCCTTTTCTTCAAGAATAGAGCGGACTTCGTCGGTGGTGATAGCGTCAACTCCACAGCCAAACGAAACGAGCTGAACGAGCTCTACGTCGTCGTTTTCGGTTGCAAAGCGTGCCGCACGGTAAAGGCGAGCGTGGTAGGTCCATTGGTTGAGAACGCGCACCTTTTGCTTCTCTGTAAGGTGACAGATGCTGTCCTCGCTGACGACAGCAAAGCCGAGCGAATTCGCAAGCTTATCTATGCCGTGACCTATCTCTGAGTCGACGTGATAAGGTCTGCCTGCAAGTATCATGATGCGCTTACCGCTCTCTCTTGCCGCCTTTATGGCGCGCTCACCCTCAAGGCGGATCTTTTTCATATAGTCGCCGTAAGCCGCAAAGCCCTTATTGATAGCTCGGCGTATCTCCGATCTTTTAATATCGGGGTATATCGGGGAGAGGTATGTATAAAGTCCGCGCGCAAACTCACGGCGGTCGTTTATGTTAAGATACGGATCAAGCAGGCGAGTGCTCTTAAGCACGCTCATATTGCTGCCAAGAAGCTCCGAGTAGTAAGCAACAACAGGGCAGTTGTAGTGGTTGTCGGAGTTCTTTTCGTCTATGTTGTACGTAAGGCAGGGGTAGAAGATAGCGTCCACACCTCGCTCTGCAAGCTCCTCGACGTGACCGTGCATGATCTTTGCAGGGTAGCAAGCGGTGTCAGAGGGGATAGAGAACTGTCCCTTTTCGTAGGTACGCTTGGTGGACATACTCGATACCACGACATCAAAGCCGAGCTCGGAAAAGAGCGCATGCCAAAGGGGAAGCAGCTCGTAAGAGCCAAGCGCAAGGGGAAGTCCCAATGTGCCGCGTGACTTCTTGGTCTTTTTATCATTTTCACTCTTTAAGCTTGTGAGAAGATCACGCTTGAAGCTATGAAGATTGGGAAGATTTTGTGCAGACGAGAGCCCAAGTCCCTTTTCGCACTGATTTCCCGAAATGAACTTTTTACCGTCGTTAAAGGTGTTGACCGTGAGGTGACAGTTGTTGGTACAGCCGTGGCAGACGGTGGATTTTGAATGGTGTACAAATGAGTCAAGCCCGTCCTTTGTCAAGATCGACGAGGAACCCAACTTTATCGACGCGAGAGCCGCGCCGTAAGCGCCCATAAGACCTGCGATCTCGGGACGGATAACGTCCATTCCAAGTTCAAGCTCAAATGCGCGAAGCACAGCGTCGTTGTAGAACGTACCGCCCTGAACGACTATATGCTTTCCAAGCTCGTCGGGGCTTCCTGCACGAATGACCTTGTAGATGGCATTCTTGACAACGCTTACCGAAAGTCCTGCGGAAATATCCTCAACCGTCGCGCCGTCGCGCTGCGACTGCTTGACCGAGGAATTCATAAATACCGTACAGCGGCTTCCGAGATTTACGGGAGCGGGGCTGAAAAGTCCTTTTTTAGCGAACTCGGCTATGGAGTAGCCCATGGAGCGCGCAAATGTTTCGATAAAAGAACCACAGCCAGACGAGCAAGCCTCGTTGAGCATAATGCTGTCAATAGCTCCGTTTATTATGCGGAAGCACTTGATGTCCTGACCGCCGATGTCGAGAATAAAATCGACCTCGGGAAGAAAGTGCTTTGCGGCGGTGTAGTGGGCGATAGTCTCGACAAGCCCTATGTCTACGCCAAACGCGTTCTTGATAAGCTCCTCGCCGTAGCCTGTTACGGCACTGCCCGCGACCGTAATGCGCTCTCCGCAGAGCTCGTATATTTTAAGAAGCTGCTCCTTGACTATCTCGACGGGATTTCCGCGGTTGGAGTCGTAGTAGGAGTAGAGAATTTCCTTGTCCTCGGAGAGCAGAACCATTTTTGTGGTGGTGCTTCCGCAGTCGATACCAAGGTATGCCTTTCCCGAATATTCCGAGGGATCTTTGCTTGCAACCCCCGCCTTTGCATGACGCGCGCGGAAAGCCGCGTACTCCTCGCGCCCCGTAAAGAGGGGAGGGAGGCGATTTGACTGTATTGCGCTTGAAATGCTGGATACTATTTTTTTTGTAAACGTATCGAGATCGGTAAATTTCTGTACTCGCGCGGCATAGATAGACGCACCGAGCGCTACGGCAAAGCGACCGTACTCGGGGAATATTGCCTCGTCCTCGGAAAGTCCGAGCGTTTCCTTAAAGCGATCTCGAAGACCATGGCAGTAGTAAAGAGGACCGCCTAAAAAGAGCACCTTTCCCGAGATGCTTCTGCCTTGCGCAAGTCCCGCGATAGTCTGATTGACGACCGCTTGATATATGCTCGCACAAACGTCCTCTTTCTTCGCACCCTGATTGAGTAGGGGCTGAATGTCGGTCTTCGCAAAAACTCCGCAACGGGAGGCGATAGGATAAATTCTTGTGTGCTTGAGGCTGAGAGCGTCCATTTCGTCAACGCTTATGTCGAGTAGCGTTGCCATCTGGTCGATAAACGCGCCCGTGCCACCCGCACAGCTTCCGTTCATTCGCTCGTCCGTTCCGCCCTCAAAGAATATAATTTTTGCGTCCTCACCGCCAAGCTCGATTACAGCACTTGCATCAGGCTCAAGAGCTTTTACTACCTCGCCGGTCGCAAAAACCTCCTGTACGAACGGAACGTCGCATGCTTCGGCAAGTCCAAGCCCCGCAGAGCCCGACAGAGCGATGGCAAACTGCTTATCCCCAAGTATGGGGCGCATTTCCTCCAAAAGCTCAAGTGTTTTTTGTCTGACCTCTGCCATGTGGCGCTCATATTTTTCGTAAATTACATTCTCACCGTCGCGTAAAACAGTTTTTACCGTGGTTGAGCCTATGTCTATTCCCAAAGAGTAAATTTTATCGTTCATATTAAAATTTCTCTCCTTTTCTTAATAAGCCGTAATGTAACGTCCTTTACAGCTGCTTTTATTTATTCGAGCTCAAATGCTCCCGTGTAAAGCTGATAGTATTTTCCTTTTTCCGCTAAGAGCTTTTCGTGGTTACCGCGCTCGATTATGCGGCCGTGCTCAAGAACCATAATAACGTCGGAGTTTCTTACGGTCGAGAGACGGTGCGCTATTACGAATACCGTTCTGCCCTTCATAAGAGCGTCCATTCCTCGCTGAACGAGAGCCTCGGTACGGGTGTCGATGGAGGACGTAGCCTCGTCGAGGATCATGACGGGCGGATCTGCGACCGCGGCGCGCGCGATAGAGATCAGCTGACGCTGTCCTTGCGAGAGGTTTGCACCGTTTGCAGTTAGCATGGTGTCATAGCCCTTAGGCAGACGGGTAATGAAATCGTGAGCGTTTGCAAGCTTTGCCGCGGCTATGCACTCGTCGTCGGTAGCGTCGAGCTTACCGTAGCGTATATTATCCATGACAGTACCCGTAAAGAGATTAACGTCCTGAAGAACGATACCGAGCGAGCGGCGAAGGTCTGCCTTTTTGATCTTGTTTATGTTTATTCCGTCGTAACGGATCTTTCCGTCGTCAATATCGTAGAAGCGGTTTATGAGATTGGTGATGGTGGTCTTGCCTGCTCCCGTCGCGCCTACGAATGCCACCTTCTGACCCGGACGCGCGTAAAGCGTTATATCGTTGAGCACGGTTTTTTCGGGTACGTAGCCGAAGTCCATGTTCTCAATGGTTACGTCACCCATAAGGCGGGTGTAGGTGACGGTTCCGTCGCCGTGAGGGTGCTTCCAAGCCCACGTGCCCGTGCGCTCCTCACACTCGACTATCTCGCCGTTCTCCTCGCGTGCGTTTACGAGCATTACGTAGCCGTCATCAACCTCAGGCTCCTCGTCGATAAGCTCAAAGATACGCTTCGCGCCCGCAAGTGCCATAACGATAGAGTTGAGCTGCTGAGAGAGCTGATTTATATTGTTCGTAAACTGGCGTGTCATGTTGAGGAAGGGAACGACAGCAGCTATGGTGACTGCGGGAAGCGCGCCTACGCGGATAAACTCTACAAGTCCCGATATAGAAGCATTGGGAACATTCAAAATTATCAGAAGACCGCCGATGAACGCAACGAGTACGTAGAGAATGTTGCCGATATTCGCTATTATAGGCATGAGGATATTGGCAAAACGGTTTGCGTTTGTAGCATCTCGGCAAAGCTTGTCGTTTACCCTGTCGAAGTCCTCCTCGGTCTGCTTTTCGTGGCAGAACACCTTGACGACCTTCTGCCCCTCCATCATTTCCTCGACCATACCCTCGGTCTTTGCGATGGATTTTTGCATTTTGATAAAGTGCTTTGCGCTGTTTCCGCCGATCGTCTTTGAAACAAAAATCATCGCGACGGTTGCAACGGCAACGACTACTGCCATCCATGCATTGAGCCAGAGCATGTAGAATACGAGAAGGATTATGATAAGTCCCGAGCTTATAATCTGCGGAATAGTTCTTGAGATAAGCTCACGGAGAGTGTCAATGTCGTTTGTGTAGTAGGACATTATGTCGCCGTGGGGGTGTGTGTCAAAGTAGCGCAAGGGCAGGCTCTGCATCTTGTCGAACATGCGCTTGCGCATCTTGTTGAGGAAGCCCTGTGTGACGATAGCCATAGTTCTCGTCTGCAAGAACGAGGATACCCAGCCCATGGCGTAAATGATGAGCATTATGGTGATTGCTGTGAAAATACGAGCCTTTATGGAGTCCCATCCATTTTCAAGTCCATCGCCGATGACCGTTATATAATAGCTCATAAATATACTTGCTATGGTTGAAGCAAATGCAGTTACGAGCAGGCAGATGGTAACGAGTATAAGCTGCTTTTTGTAGTCAGCAAAGAGAAGTTTCAGGAGTCTTTTTATGACGTTGGGAGCTTGCTTTGACATATTTTTCTTAGTTTTCATCAGCGTCACCTCCCTTGGTCTGAGACTCGTAAACCTCTTTGTAAATGGGGCTTATCTTAAGAAGCTCGTCGTGAGTACCGACCGACTCAACAGAGCCGCCGTCCATGACGATTATCTTATCTGCATGCTCAACAGAGGATATTCTCTGTGCAATAATTATCTTTGTGGTATCGGGTATTTCCTCGGCAAACGCGCGACGTATAAGCGCGTCGGTCTTTGTGTCGACCGCGCTCGTGGAGTCGTCGAGAATAAGTATCTTGGGCTTTTTGAGAAGCGCGCGGGCAATACAGAGTCTTTGCTTCTGACCGCCCGAGACGTTAGTTCCGCCCTGCTCAATATAGGTGTCGTACTTGTCGGGGAAGCTCTGTATAAATTCGTCTGCCTGCGCGAGCTTGCATATACGCACCATATCCTCGTAGGTAGCGTCAGGGTCACCCCAACGCAGATTTTCCTTTATAGTGCCCGAAAACAGCACGTTCTTCTGAAGCACCACCGAAACCTGATTTCTAAGCGCTTCTATGTCGTAATCTCTTACGTCAACACCGCCGACCTTGACCGAGCCCTCGCTTACGTCGTAAAGACGGGAGATAAGCTGGATAAGAGAGGTCTTGCCGCTTCCCGTACCGCCGATTATACCGACCGTCTCGCCCGATGCGATGAAAAGATTGATGTCGGAAAGGGAGTTTTTAGCCGCATCCTTGGAGTAGCGGAAATTAACACCGCTGAACATAATGCTGCCGTCGCTGACCTCGTATACGGGGCTTTCGGGATTGACTATCGAGCTCTTTTCACTCAGCACCTCGACTATACGCGTAGCCGACGCGAACGAGAGGGAGATCATAACGATTATCATGGAGACCATCATAAGGCTCATAAGTATCTGTGCGCCGTAGGTTAAGAGAGAGGACATTTCTCCTACCGTAAGCTCCGTCTCATTTGAATTTACTATGAGCATAGAGCCGAAAAGACAGATTATTATCATGTTGAAGTTAAAGCAGAACTGCATAAGAGGGCTGTTAAGCGCGATTATCTTTTCTGCCTTGGTAAAGCCGTTACAAACGTCGTCGGACGCTTCGGCAAATTTTTTCTTCTCAAATTTTTCGCGCACGTAAGCCTTTACAACGCGCATACCCGAAACGTTTTCCTGAACGGAGTTGTTAAGGTTGTCGTATTTTTTGAATACGGTTTTGAATATGGGGTGAGCGTTCTTTATGATAAGCAGAAGTCCGACTGCAAGGAAGGGGATTATTACGATAAAGGCTATGGACATCTTGGGGCTTATTACGAGTGCCATAACAAGCGCGAAGATTATCATAAGAGGGCATCTTACCGCCGTTCTTATTATCATCATGTAGGACATCTGAACGTTTGAAACGTCAGTAGTCAGACGGGTAACGAGTCCCGAGGTCGAAAACTTATCGACGTTCGAGAACGAAAAGCCTTGAACGGCGCTGAACAGGTCGTGCCTGAGGTTTTTTGCAAAGCCGCAGGAAGCCTGCGCACAAAAATGTCCGGCAAGCGCACCGCAGGACAGCGATACCGCTGCCATGAGCACGAGAAGAAGACCGTACCGAACGATCGTCGGTATGTCACAGCCCTCCTCAATGTTATTTATCAGCAGCGCGGTGATAAAGGGAATTATACACTCGACTATTACCTCTGCCGCTATAAATACGGGCGCGAGAATACTTGGCCGCTTATATTCACGCACGCTCTTCAAAAGTGTTTTTATCATAAGAATAACAGTTCCTCCAAAAATAGACACAATTATGATTATACTTATAATATAAGTATAATACTTTTTAATTACCAATTAAACCATTCTTCGTAAACATACTTTGAATATAACATTGATTTTTTGAAAAATATGCAAATAAAAGGGCTATATAAGTTGTTGGCAGAGAGGTGTTGTACACTAAATTTATTATCTTTTTATTGGCTATAGGATTTTTAGGCTTCCCTTGGGGGAAGCTGTCAGCAAAGCTGACTGATGAGGGTAGGATGCGGAGCATCCGTGCTTCTCATGAGTTGTTATTTTATACATGCGGCACGCTCGCTCTGCTCGCTACCCTCATCCGTCACTCGCACGCTCGTGCCACCTTCCCCCAAGGGAAGGCTCATTTTAATTCCACTATCTTTATTTTGTGGTTGCTCAGTATCTTGAAAAAATGTCTTGTCTTGCTGCTAATCGGCAGCCGACTTCGGTTTTCAAACGCGGCTGGATGAATAGATGGGCTCACAATGGAAAAAATAAGTAAAAACGGAGGTGGAGAATGAACGTGCTTATGGTAACGGGAGCGATGGATAGCGGGGGCGCGGAAACGCACGTGTCAGAGCTTGCGAGCGCCCTTGTGCGAGAGGGACATTCCGTGACAGTCGTGTCGGCAGGGGGGCGAATGGTGCTGTCTCTTGCAAGGGCGGGAGTGGCTCACGTAAAGCTGCCGCTTACTAAAAAAACACCCCTCGCTCTCTTTAAAAGCTTCAAGGAGCTTATGAGACTTACAAGCGAGAGAAAATTTCACGTTCTGCACGCGCACACAAGAATTTCCGCATTTGTCGGATACTGTGTTTGCGCTCAGAGAGGAATGGGCATGGTGAGCACCGTCCACGCGCATTACAAAAACAGCCTGCCACTTCGCAAGCTGTCGCGCTGGGGAGACAGGGTAATAGCCGTGAGCGAGGATCTGAGGGAATACATGCAAAAAAACGCAAACGACGTTCTCTCGGAGAACGTGTGCGTAATTCCGAACGGCATTGATACGGCGCGCTTTTGCCCCTCTGCAAAAGGCGGAGGGCATAGGATAGTGTTTATAAGCCGCCTTGACCACGATTGCTCACAGGCGGCGTACGCGCTGTGCCTTGGCGCTGAAAAAATAAGGGAAAAATTCCCCGATGTCGAGATAGTAATAGGCGGCGGCGGAAGTGAGCTTGAGAGTATCAGACGGCTTGCGGAGAAGATAAATTCACGGCTTTGCCACAAGGTAATAAGTCTTGCGGGGAGAGTGGAGGATACGGCAACGCTTCTGCGGAGCGCGGACCTGTTTGTCGGCGTGTCTCGCGCGGCGCTTGAGGCGATGTCGGCGGGTGTGCCCGTCGTCCTGGCAGGCAACGAGGGCTTTGGAGGCATACTTGACGGGGAAGCTCTTGAATTTTTCGCTCGGTCGAATTTTTGCGCGCGCGGCAGTGCTAAAACCGATGTCTCGGTGTTGACCGAGGCGGTATTGACAGCGCTGAGCATGCCAAAGAGTGAAAGAGAAGCGCTCGGAGAGAGGCTTCGTAATTACGTCTGTGAATACCATTCCGTCGAATACATGGCAGAGCGCACGCTTGCGGTCTACCGCAGTCTTATCGAAGCGAGGTCGGTCAAGGTGCAAAGAGGGGGCGTTTTGCTTTGCGGATATTACGGCTTTGGAAACATGGGTGACGACGTACTCCTTGCGCGCGCAGTCGCGCGCGCACGCAAAAAATATCCCGCCTTGCCCATCTCGGCGCTCACGGCGTCTCCTTACGTATGCCGTAGGAAATTTGGAGTCAGATGTGTGCCGCGTGGCTCGCTCATTTGCATTTTGCGGGAAACGAAGCGCGCAGAGGTGGTGGTGTTTGGGGGCGGAACGCTTTTGCAAAACGGTACTTCGCGCCGCTCTCTTTGGTATTATCTCTTTATTTTACGTCTCGCCGAGAAAAGGGGCAAGCGCGTTGAGCTTTGGGGGAACGGAGTCGAAAAAATAAAAGGCAAATTCAGCCGCCGCGTGACGGCAATTGCGCTATCAAGGTGCGCTTTCTTGGGACTTCGTGACCGAGAGTCAGTAAAAGAGGTCTATGCACTTTTGAATGAGTTTGGGAAAGATGCCCCGAGTATTCGTCTGGAGTCCGATCTTGCCGCAAGCGCGTTTCCGGAAAACTCTCAAAATGCTAAATATACGCTCGCTCGGCTTGGGATTTCGGGGAGTGAGAGATTTGCCGCAGTTGCGCTTCGCGGTGGGGAGAACAAAGAGAGTCTGCAACAGCTCCGCGTTTTTTTGAACGCGCTCTGTGCAGACGGAATAAAGCTCATTTTCGTTGTAATGTACCCTGCCGAGGATCTCAAAGTGACACTCAAAATGTGCGAAAGCCTTGACGGAATTTTGGCGTATCCCCTCGGAGCGGCTGACGTTCAGGCGATAATGAGAAGATGCACTCTTGTGTGCGGAATGAGATACCATGCCTTGGTTTTCGCACATTCCGTCGGCACGCCGTTTATCGGCTTTGGCGGCGGAGAAAAGATACGCCGCTTTTGCCAAGAGCATTCTTTTTACTTTTCTTGAAAACTTACTTTTCTTTTAAAAAAGAAAAGGTAAGCAAAAGAAAACTGTAAAATTGGCTTATTATATCTTATATTTTTATAAAAGAAAAAAGAAAGACGGCGGTACGTAGGGTCCGCCGTCTTTCTACATTAGAAAACGCCAAAATTTATTTTTAAATCTAAATTTTCGTCTTTTGCTATGCCAACAAAAACTTTAATTTTTAAAGTTTTTTGCGACGCTTTTTTACAAAAAAGCGTGAAAAACGCGTCCCCGCATCCCCCGCATCCCTCGCGTCCCATTACACAAACTCTACAAACCCGTAGCTGTGGAGTATTTGGAAGAACTTTGCAAGGCGTTCGTAGAGGGGGTGAGATTTTTCGCCGAAGTGGGCGTCGACGTCAGCGCCGATATCAACGATATTCTTTTTAGAGTCTATCTGAAGCCACACGAAGCTACCGTACTTATCAAGGTGAATGTGGGAAATTTTAGGTCTTTTAAAAAACTTTTGAGCGATTTTATTGAAAAATCCCTTGTTCTCAATATTGAGAGTTACCAAGCCGTCCTCGTTTTCCGACCAAGTGAGGTGAGAGGCTCTTACGGGAACTCGTTCAAGATAATTTTCGTCCTTATTTTTATTTTTACGCTTCATTATTTTCCGTTTGTTTTCTTATCGCGCTTCCATGCGGAGAAGAGTAAGAGGCATACGATTATAAGACCGAATACTACAAGGCTTCCGGTGCTCGAAGCCCATTCAGGAAGACCGAGCTTTCCGGAAATATCAATGATCTGGTCCCAACCGAGAATTGCGAAGATCGCGAGGACTATACCGACAAGTCCCTCGCCCGCGATCATACCCGAGCAGAACAGAATACCGTCGTTTACGACTCTCTTTTGCTTTTCCTCGTTCTTCTTGTTCATTCTGTCAAGCACAAGACGTACTATACCACCGACCATGATGCAGGCATTTAGCTGAACAGGGAGATAGATACCGATAGCAAAGGGAAGCACGGGAATACCGATAAGCTCAACCACAACAGCAATTACAGCTCCGATAAATACAAGCTCCCAAGGCATCTCACCGCCCATAACACCCTCAACGATCATCTTCATAAGACCTGCCTGCGGAGCGGGAAGATCAGCCGAGCCGAAGGTCCATGCGGAGTTGAGCAGGTAGAGCGTACCGCCGATAGCAAGAGCCGCGGCAACTACACCGATAAGCTCTGCGATCTGCTGCTTCTTGGGTGTAGAGCCGAGCAGATAACCCGTCTTGAGGTCCTGCGAGGTGTCACCAGCAATAGCGGCAACGATACAGATAATAGAGCCGATAGCGATAGCGGCACGCATGCCGTGAGCGCCTGTGTCGCCTGTAAGCTTAAGAATAATAGTAGCAACGAGAAGCGTTGCGATCGCCATACCCGAAACGGGGTTGTTGCTGCTTCCGACAAGACCTACCATTCTTGAGGAAACGGTAGCGAAGAAGAAGCCGAAAACAACTATGATAACTGCGCCGAGAAGGCTTACGGGGATAGCGGGAACGAGCCAAACTGCAAGCGTGAGCACCGCGATAGCGATAAGCACAAACTTCATATTAAGCTCCTGAGCAGTACGAGCCGTGTCAATTGCAAGACCGCCGCGCATGCCCTTAATGGAGTCGCGGAACGTCTTGACGATAAGGGGCAGAGATTTGATAAGGCTTATGATACCGCCTGCCGCGAGCGCACCCGCGCCGATGTACCTGATATAAGTTCCCCAGATGCCCGATGCTCCGTCAGCGGCATATGTTGCCTGAATGTCCGCGCCGCCAAAGGCGACTATCATGGGGATAAGAGCAAGCCAGCTGAGTACACCGCCCGCAAACATATAAGAGGATATTCTCGGTCCGCAGATGTAGCCTACGCTCATTACGGCAGGATAGATCTGAGTTCCGATAGTACCGTTGAGTCCCTTAATCGTTGCGGAAACCTCACCGGGAACAGCCTTGATTCCGTCAATGATAAACTTGAACGCGGCTGCAATTCCCATTCCTGCGAAAACTGTCGAAGCGTTCGAGCCGCCGTTCTCACCCGCAAGAAGGACCTCGGCACAAGCCGTTCCCTCGGGGTAGGGCAGAGTTGCGTGCTCACGCACGATAAGCGCGTTACGCAGAGGAACCATGAAGAAAACGCCCAAAAGACCGCCGATAAGGGCGATAAGCGTTATTTCAAGTATGCCGGGAGCGGAAAACTCCTCGGGGTTCTCCTTTGCCCATATAAAGAGGGCGGGGAGAGTGAAGATCGCACCTGCCGCCAAGGATTCGCCGGCAGAGCCTATCGTTTGTACGATGTTGCTCTCAAGTATTGAGTTTTTGCGCATGATAACGCGGATAACGCCCATCGCGATAACTGCCGCGGGGATAGACGCGGAAACCGTCATTCCGACGCGAAGTCCGAGATATGCGTTCGCTGCGCCGAATATCACGGCAAGAAGAATACCCATGATAACGGACGTGACCGTTATTTCGGGAGTTATTCTTTCGGCGGGGATATAGGGCTTGAAGTTCTTTTGATTGTCCATGTTTTTTCTCCGTCTTTTGTTTTTTTAACAATACATTATAACATATTTTTTCACAAAAATCAAGTGTTTTTGTGTTTTCGTGAAAAGTTAGAAATATTTTCTATTATGACACGCAAAATGGCGCTGACGATTTGCCGTCAGCGCCAATGGTTATTTAATTTCAATTGCTATGTCGCCCGTGGTTGTGCTTACGTCACAGCTGCCGCCGCTCGTACAGCGGGGAACGTCTACCTTACCTGTGCTTGTATTGGTGAAGAATATCTTCTCGGTAAGAAGCGTTCCGCGAACGTCGCCCGTGCGGGTCTTTACGTTAAGCGTGGACGCGTCACAGCCCTCAAGCTTTACGTCACCCGTGCTTCTCTCGATCGAAAAACTCTCCGATGCCACTACGTTCGTAAGTGTAATATTTCCCGTGCCGCCGCTCGATGTAAGACTCTTACAGCTTACGTCCTTAAGGCACACAGTACCTGTGGTAACCTTTACGGATACGTCGGTGCAGCTTACCGATTTCGCACTTATTTTTCCCGTTGAGGCAGAGAGCTTAAGAGCCCCCGTCGAGATACCCTCAAGGTCAATATCTCCCGTGCTGACAGAAACGTCAATTCCCTCAAAGGTAAAGCCGCTTGCCACCTTTACGTCACTCGTGGTAGCCTTTACGCAAAGAGAAGCGTATTCAGACCTCGGAAGATAAACCGTGATACCGGTAGGTCTTGAAAAATGCTGATGTGCTCGTACCACTCACGACTGTCGGTGAGTTGAATATTCAGCGTGCCGTCCGTGACGCTGACTGAGTGGATCTCCTTTTCGAGCTCAACGCAAATAACGCGGCAAGCGCCGTCGGGAGAGGGAAAAACGGTGACGTTTGCGGTGTCCGTGTTTACCGAAATACTCGTGAAATCCTCGCTTATTGCGTGCTCGTTCGTTACGTTCTTCACGCCGAGAACGGAGAAATCCCATTTAATTATCGACATTGTCACGACGAAAGAGCCTAAAAGCACGAGTGATGCCGCTACTATAAGGATTATGATCAGTGTTAAATTTTGCGTGTTTGCCATAACGTTAGTCCTTTCCTACGAATCGGTATACACATTATATCATGTTTTCTGCCTGTTTTCAATAGAAAAATAAAAATACCGCAAACGAAACCGTTTGCGGTATGGATTATTTGGATTTTAGGGTGGTTACGGAAGAACCCGGCATGCGGCGGAGCTGATATTAAATATTTTCCGCTTTTAATGACACCTTTTGCAAGCAGTGTATCCTTCTTTTATAGCATCTTCAAGTGGAATATTTCTTGGAGAGTTCATACCGCTGCAAGTTGATTTTGAATGATATTTAGTACCGGATGCAGGTACCCATACCATTTCAACCTTTTCGGTATTAGTTGTGCTGTCAGGCTTTGGGGTGCTGTTGTTATTCGATGTTGAACTTTCCGGTTTTTTAGTAGAAATATCTTTTTTTGTGTCAGTATCTTTTTCAAAGTAATCATCTTCTTGCAGCATCTGCTTGTCTTGAACGTCCCTTAAACTCTGTGATATTTCGTCGCAGGACGAGAAAACACCGATAATCATTGTAAGACAGATAAGTAAAGCGGCAATTTTTTTGAGCTTAGACATTTTAAAATTCCTCCTTTTTCGTCTTAAAAATAAAAAATGCGCCAACCGAAGTCAGCGCATAAAAAACGCAAACCCCGATAGTCGCCAAACTAGTCTAATATAAGCATGTTTACATACTTGCATAGTTGGAGTTTGCATTTTTATCAAAATCCTCATACACAAGTATGATTAAAAAAGGGCATAATTATCCCCATGTAAAACATACTTAAAAATTATTCAACTAGCTTGGCAAATTTATTATACCACATTTTATATCCGTTTTCAATAGGAAAATAAAAAATACCGCAAACAAATCGTTTGCGGTATAGATTATTTGGATTTTAAAGTATTTATGGAAGATATAAGCATCCTGCGTATGCTTCCGCAATCGTGAATAGATTGTTTTAAGTCGACGTGTGATATAATTTCAGATTTTTCAAGTAATTCAAGCCAATACTCGGTTTCATAACATTCCTTTAGTGCGATTTGCAGCTTTGAGACAAAATCGGCGGTGCTTTGCGCGTAATTTGCCTCACGAATATTCGCTCCAATGCTTGTAGCTGAGCGCTCAAGCTGATTTTTTAGTGAATAATGCCCTTGAATGGTGTCGCATAAATGCAATATGTCTATTGCAAACGCCATTGATAAATCCACAAGCTTGTTTTCTTTCATGAATCCTCCAAAAGGTAATTAAATGAAATCGTGCGGCATTTAGCCGCACGATGAAATCACTTCGTGATGAAATCCGCTGACGCGGATGAAATCGAAACTGTGCTTCGGTTGAATTAAATCCGCCACCGCCGCGCACGGCGATTTCATCCGAGCCTTGCGAGGATTTAATCCCGTAGGGATTTATCCCGCCCTCGCAGAGGCGGATTTAATTGCATTTGCCGAACGGCAAATGCCTCATTCCCACTCAATGGTACCGGTAGGCTTAGGCGTAAGATCATAAAGAACTCTATTGATTCCCTCGACCTCGTCGGTTATACGAGCGGTTATCTTGTGGAGAACTGCGTAGGGAATTTCCTCAATAGTCGCGCTCATTGCGTCCTTGGTGTTGACGGCGCGGATTATTGCGGGCCAGCCCTCGTAGCGGCTGTCGTCCTTAACACCGACACTCTTCATGTCGGGTACAACTACGAAATACTGCCATACCTTCTCGGCAAGACCGTTCTTGTCAAATTCGTCGCGAAGAATTGCGTCAGCCTCGCGAAGCGCGTTCAGACGGTCGCGGGTGATAGCACCGAGGCAACGGACACCGAGTCCGGGACCGGGGAACGGCTGACGGTAAACCATAGCGTGGGGAAGTCCGAGAGCCTCACCGACTACGCGAACCTCGTCCTTAAAGAGGAGCTTAATGGGCTCAACAAGCTCAAAATTGAGGTCCTCGGGCAAGCCGCCTACGTTGTGGTGCGACTTAACTGCCTTTTTGCCCTCTGCCTGCTTAACGCTCTCAAGAATGTCGGGATAAATAGTACCCTGAGCGAGGAAATCAACTCCCTCGAGCTTTCTTGCCTCGTCAGCGAAAACCTCGATAAACTCTTTTCCGATTATCTTTCTCTTGCTTTCGGGGTCAGAAACGTTCTCCAAAAGATTGAGGAAACGGTCGGTAGCGTCAACGTAAATAAGGTTTGCGTCAAGCTGGTTGCGGAAAACCTCGATAACGTTTTCGGACTCGTTCTTTCTCATAAGTCCGTGGTTTACGTGTACGCAAACGAGCTGCTTGCCGATTGCCTTAATAAGGAGCGCCGCAACGACGGAGCTGTCAACTCCGCCCGAAAGAGCGAGAAGCACGCGTCTCTCACCTACCTGACGGCGTACAAGCTCTACCTGCTCGTCGATAAACGCATTCGCAAGCTCGGGAGTCGTGATACGCTGCATAGTATCGGGTCTTTTGTTAGAATCCATTTTTGTATCCTCCGAAAAATTAGATTTTCATAAAAATTTATAGAAATATTTTATACCTTTTTTTGACGCTTGTCAAGAAAAAATATATGCCTTTTTCATATTTTTACCATTTTCACAATTGCGAGGCGTATTTTTATAAAAAAATACGAAAAATTAACGCAATTATTTGTGGTAATGAGTGCCCTTGATTATGTTGAAGCCGCGATATAGCGCTTCAAGCAGGATAACGCGCATAAGCTGATGCGGAAAGGTGAGCTTCGATACGGAGAGCCGCAGGTCACATTCCTTTTTTACTCTCTCGTCAAGTCCGTGCGAGCTGCCGATCACAAGGCATATCTCGCCGTGGCTCGTTGCCACCTCGTCCATCTTCGCCGCAAGCTCCTCCGAGGAGAGCTGCCGTCCCTCGACGCAAAGCGCGATCTTGTAAGCTCTTTTTGGCAGCTCGGCAAGAATTTTATCTGCCTCGCGGGAGAGCACCGCCGCTATCTGCGCCTCGTTCGGCGAGTCTGGAAGCTTTTCTTCCTTTAGGTTGACCGTCGTCAGCTTACAAAAGCCGCCGAGTCTTTTTTCGTATTCCGCCGCCGCCTCGCGGAGATAGCTCTCCTTTAGCGTGCCGACGGTAATAAACTTTACGTTTATCATACAGTTTATCCCCTCCCAAAAAATCCGAGAATAACGGGGAGCACCGTAAGCTCAAAGACGTCAATGAGAAACGTGAATACAAAGGCAAAGCACGCGATAAGCAAGGGGCGCGAGCGACGAAGCCTATACGCGCCGTCCGCGATAAACTCCGTCTTTTGCTCGGGTGTCCAATCGGCGGGGAGCATATCCTCGGTGACTCCCTTGCGTGAAAAGCCTCGGTTATAGATAAGATACCAAAGAATGAGCGCGGTTGCCACATCCGTGTAGCCTATGAGAATGTAAAGGGAATACTCCACGAAAAGCTCAAGCAGCAGTCTGTATGAGAAAAATACTGCCATGGTTGCCGCGATAAGGCACAAAAGACGAAGAATGTTTCCGTAGAGACGGCGCTTGTCTATGGGATTTTTCTCTTTTTTTGCCATTTTTAGAATACCTTTACAGCACCAACGGGGCGAATACGAAGTACTATGCACTTGCCCTCGCCGAATACGCCGTCCATGACCTTGCGGTAGTTTTCGACCTCGGACGCGGGAACGTAAGCCTGCGTCGTGCCTGCAAAGCCGCCGCCGTGTACTCTCCATGCCGCGCGTTTGCCCCTGAGAGCGTCCTCGGCAAGGCAGAGGGCAAGGGAAAGGCCCTGCTCGGTAAGATTCTTGGTGGTGTATACGTTCTGGAGGTAGCAGAACGAGGATCTGCCCGAGGAGAGGACCTCGGAGAAGAATGCATCGAGGTCGCCCTGTTTGAGTGCCGCCGTCTGCGCCTTTACTCGCTCGTTTTCATTCATAAAGTGGAGTGCGCGCAAGATCGCTCTGTCGCCAACCTTTTCGCGCAGCACGGGTATCTCGCGGACGAGCTCACAGCGGCAAACGTCGCGAAGCACGCTCTTTCCGAAATGAGCGGCAACTGCCTTCATTTCCTTGGGAACGGAAGCATAGTCGTCGGTGAGGTCTGCGTGGTTTCCGCCTGTGTTCACGATGCAGAGATTGTAGCCATGAGCAGAGAGGTCAAAATCAAGCTTTTCGATAACGGGAGCGGAGGGGTCTTTAAAGTCGATCGCGACGATACCGCCGACGGCGCACGCAACCTGATCCATAAGACCGCAGGGCTTGCCGAAGAATACGTTCTCCGAGTACTGCGCGAGCATTGCTATCTCAACGTTATCAACACCACCGTCGTTATAGAAGTGGCTGAGAATATTTCCGATCATATCCTCGAATGCCGCAGAGGACGAAAGTCCCGAGCCCTTGAGGACGTTTGAGGTGGTGTATGCATCAAAGCCGCCAATTGCGTGGTTGTTCTTTAAAAAACTTGCGCACATACCCGCGATGATCGACTCGGACGAGCCGAATTTTTCACTTACGGGCGCGGAGTACGCGCCAAAATCAACTACGTCCTCGGGAAAGCCCTCGCTCTTTACGCGAATGACCGAGTCGTCGCGCTTTGCGGCAACGGCAATAATATCAAGGTCGATCGACGCCGCGACAACACAGCCGTGGTTGTGGTCGGTGTGGTTGCCCGAGAGCTCGCTTCTTCCCGCAACGGAGAAAAGAGAGATCTCGCGCTCGCCGTAAAGGCTTTCAAAATCCTTGATCGCGCCTATATATCTTTGCTTTTGGAGGGCGACTGCGCTCTCGCCGTAAATGTAGGCAAATTTTGCGTCAAGCTCCCCCGAATTTATGTGGTCTATCATTTTTGAAGTATTCATAGCTTAAAAAATCCTCCGTTAAGAAATTATACATTGAATATTATATCATGTAAACTCGGTAAGCACAAGGGCTTTTGATCATTTTTTTAGTTTTTTCACCGCGCCGTACTTGAAAAAAAGGCAGTTGTGTGATACAATGGTCGTGTGAACTACTTACGCAAGGAGAAAAAATGCGTTACTTTAAGAATTTTGCCGTTTTTTGTTCGGGGCTTGCCGCCTTTGCGGGTACGGTATTTCTTTTGCTCCGATTTTCGGGGTTCGATCTGAAAAACGTAGAGGAGGAGCTTGGGCTTATTGACAAGCTGAAGCTCTATTTTTCAAAAACAGACCGCCTTGATAACTTTTTGATGCTTTTGCTCGTCGCGTTCTTCGTCTTGTCCGTCGCCGCGGCGTGCGCATTGACGAAGATACCGTGCGTGTCGTTTTTTTTCACTCTGCCGCCCTTGGCGCTTGCCATCGATATGTTCAAGGCAGAGAAATTCAATTCAAGTCCTATGATGTATATTATCCTTGCCGTCATTGCGGCGGCAGGCGCGCTTTTTTCATGCCTCGGACGTGATAAAAAAACGGGAGGACGGCAGGGAGCAATTGCGAATTCGCTCGCCGCACTTCTCACGGGAGCCTTTTGCTTTTACGTTTGGTATAGGCAGAGAGAGCTCGTCGGACTTGATGCAGAGGAGAGTCTTGGACTTAACTTTTTTGATTTTGAAATATATACGGGTATTGAAAATGCAGATTTAAAAATACTGTTGATTTTTGCAATAGTATACGCGGCGATAGCCGTCGTGCTCCTGCTTCTCGGAAATATCTATTTTATTGGCCCGTGCCTTACGCTCCCGCCTGCGGCAGCGGCGATCTATCTCTGGAATGCCGAAAAGATATCAGCCCACGCAGAGGTGGTAGTCACTCTCTCGGTCGCTGCATTCCTTACCTCCTTAGTCTGCGCCCTCCTCGGCGTTGCCGTGCAGAGGACGCGGGGGATGCGTTTTTCCACCTTTTTTGAGAAAAAGGTGGAGCCAAAAAACTTTAAAAAATAAAGTTTTTGTTGGTGTAGCAAAAGACGGAAATATTAATTGAATAACACAGAATAATTTCTTGTATAGTTTTCTTTTGCTACCTTTTCTTTTTTAAAAGAAAAGTAGAAGAAAGCCGTCGGACCCTACGTACCGACGACTTTCGTTTTTATTAAAAAATAGAGCAAACCAAGTTACAGTTTTTTACCGTAGCTTTGTCAGCGTTAGCCTTCCCCAGTGGGGGAAGGTGGCATTGACGAGCCGATGGTGCGAGTCAATGACGGATGAGGTGTTAAAGAATGAATTGAATATATGACACCTCATCCGTCACTCGCAAGCTCGTGACACCTTCCCCCGCTGGGGAAGGCTAATTGTTACAAGAGCCTTTGAGTGTATGTTTTTATAAAGACGACTTTCGTTAAAAAAACGGGAGGAGCAAGCCCCTCCCCTACCGTATATCAATATACAGTGCTTTATTTTTTTGTACAGTTTTCTTTTGCTTACTTTTCTTTTTCGTAAAAGAAAAGTAAGAATAAATTATATCTCAATAAGATTCTTGGGGCTGTGTGTGAGGTTTATTACAGCTCCGTTTTGGTCAACTGCTATCATATCCTCGATGCGGACGCCATATTTGCCCTCGATATAAATACCCGGCTCGACCGTCACGACGTTGCCGCGGCGCAAGAGGGAGCCGTCCTTTGCCTTGGGAGAGAATGAGGGGGATTCGTGTATAAAAAGACCGACTCCGTGACCGAGAGAATGACCGAAGCATTTTCCGTATCCCGCCTCGTTTATTACAGCTCTCGCGACAGCGTCCGCCTCGCGGCAGCCTATACCCTCGTGTATCGCTTCAAGGGAGGCAAGCTGCGCTCGGAGCACGGTATCGTACACCTTTTTCATTTCGCTGTCCGCCTTGCCGATAACCACGGTACGTGTCATATCGGAGCAGTAGCCCGCGTACTTTGCGCCAAAATCCATCGTAAGAAATCCACGTGAAAGCTTTTTGTCGGACGGAACACCGTGGGGCAGAGAGGAAGCCGTTCCCGACACGGCTATGGTATCAAACGCGCACGCCTCCGCGCCATGCTTGCGCATAAAAAATTCAAGCTCCAAGGCGACCTCGCGCTCGGTCTTATCGGGGGTGATAAATCCGAGAATGTGGTCGAATGCCGCGTCTGTAATGCTCTGCGCCTTAATGATAAGCGCAAGCTCGTCTGAGTCCTTGACGGTCCTCATTTCCGTCAGCACGTCGGACGCGCCCGTAGCAAGAGAGACGTCGGGCATTTTCTCGCGCATTTGTGAAAATGCATGGACGGAAACGTCCGCGTCCTCAATGGCGAGCGTTGCCGCTCCGTTTTCCTTTGCCAGCGTGTTTATGGCGGGGAACATGCCGTCCGTCGGCACAGTCACCTCAAAGCCGCTTACGGCAAGCTTTGCCGCCTCGGCGTAACGAAAATCCGTTAAAAGAAAGGCGCGGTCGCGGAGAACGAGAAGGTATCCGTCGGTGTATGCAAAGCCGCAAAGATAGCGGATATTAAGCTCCGAGGAGATTATAGCGCCGTCTGCACCGAGAACGCCGAGCTCTCTTTGAAATCGCAGAAGCCGCGTCATTCCTTGCCTCCTGCGGCAAGCCACATCGCCTTCATGGTGAGTGCATCGTCCGACTGCGTTCCGTCGGATTCGCTTATTATCCTCGGTGCAACACCCTCCTTGACTATCGCCTCGGCAAGTCCGTTAAATTCGGGGCCGTAGAGCGTGTCGGCAAACGTAAGGTGTCGTTTCTCGCCCTTTGCCGTGTATTCTATCTTTGAAAAATGGCAATGCAGATTGTATGCGTACTCGTCGCCGAGCGTGTTGGCTATGGTGTCAAACACGCGGCGATAGCTGTCTGCGTCGGGGAACTTGCCGCCGACCTCTCTTGCATTAAGGTGTCCGAAGTCCACGATGGGGCAGTATTTGGGAGATATCTTGCAGAGCGTGAGCACCTCGTCGAGCGTGCCGAGCTGATTTATCTTTCCCATAGTCTCAAGTCCCATGCGCACGTCGGTGTCGCCGTTTACCTCAAGATTGCGCTCGAGCGTGTCTGCCGCAAGGCGCATAGCCTCCTCGCGAGAGATGGTTGCGGCGCTGCCCGTGTGAATTACTATCGTGTCCGCGCCCAAAAGAGAAGCGGCATGGAGCGAGCGGCGAATATATTCGATGCTGTTTGTGCGCTTTTGCTCCTCAACGCTCGAAAGGGATATAAAATACGGGGCGTGGAGCGACATGAGGATATTGTGGCGGCGCGCCTCCTCACCGATAACGGCAAGCGCCGCATCGGGAGTGTTTATGCCTCTGCCTGCCTCAAATTCATAGGCATCAAGTCCTATGGAGCGCACCCACTCGGGGGCTTCAAGCGTGGACTTTTTGCCTGCCGCCTTAAAGGCGTCGCTGTTGCCTCCGGGCCCGAACGTGGGGCGGCTTGCGAGTATTTTTTTCATTTCCAGGTCCTCCCCGAGAGAGAATTTTTATCGGCAGTAATGCCGTGAGCCTTGCGGTATTTGCGTATGTAGGGGCATTCGAGAACTCTCTTGAATTTGAAAAACGCACTCGTTCTGTCCTTTATAGGCGGAACGATGATGGAGATAAGACCGAGACGGTGAGCGGCGAGCGTGTCCGTCAGAAGCTGGTCGCCAAGCCCTGCCGTGTCGCTCGGGGTGCTGCCCATCTTTTCCATGGCGTCGATTATTGACTTGCCCGACGGCTTTTTGCTGTCGGGGTATGCGTAAAGTCCGAGCGTGCGGTTAAAAAGCTCAACGCGCTCCTTGTGATTATTTGATATGAGAGCCGCCTTTATTCCGTGGCGTTTGAGCGAGTCGAACCATGCGAGCGTTTTTTCGTCGGGCTCGTCCACCTCATAGGGAGCGAGAGTGTTGTCAATATCTATGACGAGAGCCTTTATTCCAATAGATTCAAGGAATTCGGGCGTTACGTCGAGAAAGGAATCGAACATGTATTCGGGAAGAAGAAGCGGTTTTCTTTTTGCGTATTTCATAAAAGCTCCTTAATTTAGGATATACATTATTTTAACACATATCCGCGACTTACGCAAGGGCTTTATCAAAATACCGCCTAAAAAATATTTGAAAATTTTTAAATTACCTATTGACAAACGAAAATGTTTGTGGTATCATATTAGGGCAGTTTTGAGGCTGCCAACTGAATATGCGAGTGTAGTTCAATGGTAGAATCCCAGCCTTCCAAGCTGGTCGCGTGGGTTCGATTCCCATCACTCGCTCCAACGAATGGCGCATCTTGGTGCGCCATTTGTAAGGTTTAGACAAGGTTTTAAAAACCTATGTGCCTTTAGCTCAGCCGGATAGAGCAACTGCCTTCTAAGCAGTAGGTCGGGGGTTCGAATCCCTTAAGGCACGCCAACAAGAAAAGCCACCCAATCGGGTGGCTTTTCTTGTTGCCGTGCATTCTGACAAGGGATTCGAACGCAGTGAGCAAAACAACCCGGTGAGTTGTTTTGAGAACGGTGACCGAAGAATTTTTCAAAGCATAACCTAAAAGGTTTTTCGACATGTTTTGAAAAATTCAAGAACGAATCCCTTAAGGCGCCTACCGCTTTTTACGCCCAACAGCGACGGACCTTTTTGTTGGCGTGCTTACTGACAAGGGATTCGAACGCAGTGAGCAAAACAACCCGGTGAGTTGTTTTGAGAACGGTGACCGAAGAATTTTGCAAAACATAACCTAAGAGGTTAATCGAATGTTTTGCAAAATTCAAGAACGAATCCCTTAAGGCACGCGTCCGAAATCTTATCGCAACAGCGACGGGCTTTCTTGTTGGCGTGCTTACTGACAAGGGATTCGAACGCAGTGAGCAAAACAACCCTGTGAGTTGTTTTGAGAACGGTGACCGAAGAATTTTTCAAAGCATAACCTTATACAAAATGCAAAAGCCGTCATTTTGGTGTATCGCATATTTCGCTTGAAAAAATCACACACTTGTGCTATAATATCAATGGAGATGAATTTTTACAGGAGGTATACCTTATGGACAGCGGATTTATTCGTAAGCCGTCGGGGCTTGAGGCGTTTTTTACCGACCTCGATGCAGGTGGCTCTAATATGACGATACATTTCTATTTGGAGCTGACGCAAAAGCCTGACGTTGACCGTCTGCGCGAGGCTATGAGAAAGCTTTTGGGCACGCACACGGGTGCAAATATGCGCTTTTACAAAAACGCTTGGTATGCGGTTTCTCACGACTGCGAGTGTCCTGTGATAGAAGTTGAGGGACGCGACCTCGGCGCGTACACTCCCGCACGACTTGACTTTCATACAAAAACGGTCGACCTCAAGGTTCTTCACGCGACGACCTCTGACGCGTGGTATCTTTGCTTTGATTTCTTCCACGGTGTGATGGACGGAAGAAGCGCAGTTCAGTTTGTGTACGACTTTTTTGACGTTCTCAACGACCGCGAATATCTCGAGCCCGAGTTCAAGCTCAACGTTTACGAGCTGTTGAAGAAAAAGAAAAAAACAGAGAGCCGTAAGGTTCACAATGCTTTTACCGTATTCTCCAATTGTGCGCCGTCGCAGTGGAGAGGTAAAAAGAGGGGTAAGGATAAAACCATTACCGTTTCTCATGAGAAAACGGTGCGCGGTATATCGGCACACTACGCAAGGACCATAAGCCAGCTCTTTAAAAAGAGAAGCGCGAAGATGATAATTCCCGTGGACGTTCGCCGCTACATGGGCGAGGAGAATAAAAACCTTTACGGAAACCTGTTCGTGCCGCTGCTTTTAGAGGCGGCAAAGTACCCAACGTGGGCAGAAACGCAGGACGAGATATGGCATTTTGTAAAGCACAGAGCTCAGATAAGAGCCTTGGCGAAGCACTTCAATATATATGGAAAAATTCCGACAAAGCCCCGCCAATTCATTATTCGCAAAGCGATTCCGTGGGTCATGTCACGCAAAAAATTCGTTTACTGCGCGCTCGTGTCGTCCATCGGAGCTATTGACAGCAGTAAGCTTTCGTGCGATGCGTTTGCGGTAAAGGATTGCAGTGTATCGTTTATTTCCTTTCCGTTTGCGGCATTTTCTGTCGTTTCTCTCCAATATGACGGGCGTACCAATACCTCTATCTCATGGCACAGCGGTCGCGTGCCCCAAAAGACCGTTAATGAGCTTGTAAAGGCAATAAACGAGTGTATGCAAAACGCAGACACGAGATAATTAGCTTCTCAAAGCTCTGACCGAATAACTAAAAAAGCCTGCACGCAGAAGCTTTAGCTTCTTGCACGCGGGCTTTTTGGTTTTAAAGCTTCAAATTTTTCGTTGCGGGGTTGTCAATGACCTTGCCGTCCTCGGAAAAGCGTGAGCCGTGGCACGGGCAGTCCCACGTATGCTCGGCAGAGTTCCACGTAAGCGCACAGCCGAGGTGCGTGCAACGCGGGGCTGTGGGCCTTACGAGGTTGAGTGCGGACTCGCCGATGTTCGCCCAAAGCTGCTTTGTAAAAATATTTCTCTGCGGAGTGAAAAGCTGCTCGTACTTGTTTATTTTGCCTGTGAGCGCGTCGGCGAGCACCTCTGCGGCAACTGCCGAGGTCGTCATGCCCCATTTGTTAAAGCCCGTGGCAACGTAGAGGTCGGGCGTCAGAGTGCAATACCTGCCTATATACGGAATTTCGTCGAGCGTCATGCAGTCTTGAGTTGCCCAGTGGTGCGTTTCGACCGCACCATTGTAAAATTTTTTTGCCACCCCACGTAAATACTCATATCCGCCGCCGTCCTTGCCCGTTCTGTGGCCGCCGCCACCGAGAAGCAAGGTATCTCCGTAGCTGCGAAAGGAAAGACCCGTACCGCTCTCGTCAACGTACATTCCGTCGGGAATATACGCGCCGCGAAGCGCGATAACGTACGAGCGGTGCTGATACATTTTAAGAAAATATCCGCCGAAACGGTCCATAAATGGGAAGTGGGTGGCGACTACCGTTTTCTTCGCGCGTATCTTTCCGTGAGGTGTTACGGCAACACCCCCCGATACGTTTTCCACGAACGTTTCCTCATAGATATTAAGGTCCTTTGCGACAGCCGATACGAATTTGAGTGGGTTGAACTGCGCCTGACTCGGAAAGCGGACGGCGCCAACCGTTTCAAACGGCAGCGGAAGCCCGCAGCGAAGCTCCGCGGGGTAGCCGATACGCTTGAGGACAGACATTTCCGCATTCAGTACTTCAAGACCGTCAAGCGTGTAAACGTAATTGTCCTTTTCTTCAAAGTCGCAATCAATATCGCGGCACAGCTCTGTGTAGCGCTCGATTGCGCGAAGATTTGCTTCAAGATATGCCTTTGCGGCGGCAAGACCGTACCGTCCCGCTATTTTGTGATATATAAGAGAGTGTTGAACGGTTATCTTTGCGGTCGTGTTGTGCGTTGTTCCGCCGCAGATGCGGTCCTTTTCGACCAGAATATAAGGCACTCCGCGCCGTGAAAGCTCAAGCGCTACCATAATACCCGCCATTCCGCCGCCTATGATAAGCACCTCAGTGCTTGTGTCGCCTTTAAGTGTGGGGAAGCGGGGGAGTGAAATTTCGTCCTGCCAAATAGATGACATATATTAGTCCTTTCGGTGATTTTTATATCTGTCATTTATTTTTTGCAAGTGAGCGAATATTATTCTTTACTTATCTAAAAAAACAATGATGTGTCGCAAAATGCGACATGATGTTTTTCGCTGTGCTCAAAATGATGTTGCTCCCTGAGGTCGCAATGATGCGATGCTTGCCATTATGTGCCGATAGGCACACATCATTCGCGAAGCGAACATAATTAGGCGAAGCCGTCATCATTTACCGCAAGGCAAGCATCATGCAAAAAACGCACTTGCATGTGCAAGTGCGTTTTTTGTTGGGGTGAGATATGGGATTCGAACCCACGGCCTTCAGGGCCACAACCTGACGCGCTAACCAACTGCGCCAATCCCACCATATTTCATTTAAGCCGTCCTAATCGACGGCATATATTATAACATAATAGTTCGCACTTGTCAATACCAAATTTCAAAATTTTTGTTTTGTATTTCAGAGGGCGCTTCAAAGCCTCTTTTCGCGCAAAAAAATAACGAAAAATGCATTTTTTCGTGTAAATATTGTAAATTTTATTATATTATTAAGGAATTATTTAAAATTATATGTTATAATAATATTTAATATTTTGATTTGGAGAGAGTTATGAGTAAGAGGCACGTGAATATTCCCGTCTTTATCCCTCACGAGGGCTGTCCGAATGCTTGCGTGTTCTGCAATCAGAGATCAATATCGGGAACAAAGCGCTTTTGTCCCGAATCGGTGGACAAGCTTATAAGTGACGCTCTCGCTACGGTTGGCGAGGACGCGGAGTGTGAGATAGCGTTTTTTGGCGGCTCGTTTACGGGCATCGACCGCTCGCTCATGCTTTATCTTTTAGGTATCGCGCAAAAATACGTTGACGCGGGCAGAGTCGAGAGCATACGTCTTTCCACCCGCCCCGATTATATAAACGACGAAATTATTGCCGACCTCTCCCGATTTTCGGTGAAGACGGTTGAGCTTGGACTTCAAAGCTTTTCGGACGATGTGCTTAAAGCCTCGGGCAGAGGACACGACGCAGAGTGCGCGAGAGTCGCGTGCCGTAAGCTGAAAGAGTCGGGCTTTACGCTTATCGGGCAGATGATGATAGGACTTCCAAATTCCGACACCGAGAGTGAGATACTTACGGCGAGGGAAATAATTGCCGCAGGCGCTGACGGCGCGAGGGTGTATCCGACGGTCGTCTTTTACGACACGGAGCTTTCATGTATGACCGAGCGCGGCGAGTACGTACCGCTTTCAAATGAAGACGCGGTAATGCGGACAAAGGCGGTGCTTGACGTGTTCGACCGCGCGGGCGTGCCGTGCATACGCGTGGGACTTCAGGCATCCGAAAATCTTTCCGACGAGTCCTGCGTTATGGCAGGGGCGAATCACAGCGCGATAGGCGAGCTTGCCATGGGTGAGCTTTACTTTGAGCGAATATGCGCCGAGATCGAACAGCTTGGAGTCAGTGGCGGTGAGCTTACCGTGCTTGTACCGACGGGAGCTGTTTCAAAGGCAGTCGGTCAGAAAAAGAAAAACAAAGAGAGAATTTCCGAAAAATACGGATTTAGAAAAATAAAAATTCTTGAAAGCCCCGATATTACGGGCTATAACGTAAGATTACAGCATAAAGAAAAAGCAAACGCGGAGGAAGAAAAGACGTGTATTTAAAATCACTTGAGCTTCAAGGCTTTAAATCCTTTCCCGACAAGACAAAGCTTACCTTTGAGGGCGGAGCGACGGTCATAGTCGGACCTAACGGAAGCGGAAAATCAAATATTTCGGACGCTATGCGTTGGGTTCTTGGAGAGGTGTCCTCAAAGAGTATTCGCGGAACGAAGATGGAGGATATCATTTTCGGAGGCGCTGACAGCCGCCGTCCTATGGGATACGCCGAGGTTTCCGTTACCTTTGATAACACGGGAATGATAGGTAAGCTTGACTGCCCCTATGACGAGGTCACCGTAACCAGACGCTATTACCGCTCGGGAGAAAGTGAATATTTTATAAACCGCCGCGCATGCCGCTTAAAGGACATTTACGAGCTGTTTATGAATACGGGTGTCGGACGTGACGGATATTCCATTATCGGTCAGGGTAAGATAGCCGAGATAATTTCGCGCAAGAGCGACGAGAGAAGAAGTATTTTCGAGGACGCTTCGGGTATTGCCAAGTACCGCCACAAAAAGAGCGAGACCGAGCGCAAGCTCGCGTCAACCGAGGACAACATGACGCGTATCAACGACGTGTTCACCGAGGTCGCAGCGCAGGTAGGTCCGCTTGAAAAGGAAGCGGAGAAGGCAAAGCGCGCCATTGAGCTTCTCGAAACAAAGAAGCGCCTTGACGTTCAGCTGTGGCTTTACGACACGGAGAAGCTTCGCGAGGATATAGGCAAGTGCGAGGAGAGCTTCAAGCACGCGGAGTTTGACCTTACTACGGTTGAGGATTCCATAAAAGACCTTGAGGCGCAGAACGACAGACTCTTTGAGATATCGCAGTCCAACAAGACCGAGTCGGAGAGACTTCTTGCCAAGATAAGAGAATGTACTGAGGAAAATCACCGCCTTGACAGCGAATACCGCGTTGGCGAAACTAATATACTTCATACGAAGGAGCTTATCGCCACGGCGCTCGGAAGCTGTGAGTCCACCGAGAACTCCATAAGGTCCGAGGAAGAAACGACGGCGGCAAGGCGCAATAAGATAGAGGAGCTTCGCGCCCTGCTTGATACGCGTATAGACGAGCATCTTCTTGCCGAGGCAGAGCAAAAGAGTGCTTCCGAGGAAGCGGAGAAGCTCAGCTTTGACATTGACAGAGCGCTATCCGATATTCACGTTATCGAGTCGGATATTGCCGACGTAAACGCGAGAATATCATTCATTGACAATTCAAGAAACACCGATACCGATAAAAACACCGCAATGCAGAACGAGATAGCCGCTTACGAGGCGGAGTCGGAAAAGCTTGAGGCAGAGATAGAGCGTATTCGTAAAACTGTCGAGGAATACGACGGAGTTTCGGCAGAGGCGACCGAGGAGTCGAGTCGCATAACAGTGAAGCTTGCAGAGCTTTATTCCGAGCGACACGATTCGAACGACGAGCTTGCTGCAGTAAGACTTCGCAAGGACTCCGCGCAGCAGAGAATAGACACCTTTAAGGCTATGGAAGAACAGCTTGAGGGCTATTCGGGAAGCGTAAGATACGTAATGAAAAAGTACGCAGAGGGCGCTATCACCGACAAGTACGGCGTGCATTGCGGAAAGATATACGGCCCGCTCTCCCAGCTTATCGATGTTGAGGACAGATACGTTACGGCGATAGAAACGGCGCTCGGACCTAATCTTCAGCACATCGTAGTTGAGGACGAGAGCGTTGCAAAGGCGGCAATGTTCGCGCTCAAGCGCGCAGAGGCAGGCCGCGCGACCTTCTTCCCGCTTTCCTCTATGAGAGGACAGACGGCGACCGAGGAGATGCGCGAGGCGGCAGGCTTCCAAGGATACATCGCGGTTGCGGACGAGCTTATAGTAAGCGACTCTAAATTCTCCGAGATACTTTCGGGATTGCTCGGAAGAACGCTCGTGTTTGATACCATTGACAACGCGAACGCAATGGCAAAGAAGCTTAAATACAGAGTCAAGGCGGTAACGCTTGACGGTCAGCAGATAAACGTCGGCGGCTCGTTTACGGGCGGTTCGTCGAAGAATAAGGCTAATATCCTCGGCAGAGCGGGCGAGATAAAGCGACTTGAAGAAGAGATAGCGGGATTCGATAAGAGCATCGCAAAGCTTACAAAATCCATTTCCGTACTCTCCGAAAAGATAGGTGAGCTTGAAGACGACAAGGACTCCGCTGAACAGAAGATAGGACTTATCAGAGTTATGAGAGATTCCGAGGCGGCAAGACTCTCGGAATTGTCGGCAAAGAGAGATGCAAACGTAACTCTTACCGAAAAGCTCAAAGAGGATTATGCCGAGCAGATACGCGCAAGAGAACAATTTGAGGAAGACAGAGAAAGACTGGCTGTTCGCAAGCGCGAGCTTGAAGCACAGATGTCCGAGATAAGCGCGGCGAGAGCCGAAATGGACATCAAGAGAAGCGCCTTTACCGACAAAAAGGAAGAATGCGAAAAGAGAATGACCGAGATATACATCGGTCTTACGGCAATAAGAAAGGATATCCAGACCGAGGAGCAGATGATCGCCGAGGCAGAGGCGCGTATGACGGGCTATGCCGATAGCATAGCTCTTGCACGCGCACACGTTGCGGAGCTTGAAGAAAAGATCTCCGAGTACGAGGCACAGCGCAAGGAGAACAGAGCGACCTACGAGGAGGGTGTCAAGAGGCTTGCTGAGCTTAACGCAAAGAGAGCCAAGGTCGAGGAGGGCAGCTCTGAGTTTGAGCGCAAGCTCTCCGAGGTCAACGCCAAGATGCGCGAGAAGATGCAGCAAAAGGAAAATGCCTTTAAGGAGTTTACGCGCTTTGAAAACCGTCTTGGAAATCTTCGCGCGGAGCAGGATAAGCTTGCGGGCAAGCTGTGGGAGGAGCATGAGCTCACTCGCGCCGATGCCGTACAGCTTGGATACGAGCCGCTTGACGCGTCCACAAGAGCAGATGCGGCGACTAAGCAGACGGAGTGCCGTAACAAGCTTCGCGTGCTTGGAAACGTGGACCTTGACGCGGTCAACAAATACAAGGAGGTCAAGGCGAGATACGACTACATGGAGGGGCAGATCAAGGACCTTACCGCGGCGCGCGACGACCTGCTTGACATCATAAGCAAGCTTGAGGGTGAGATGAAGACTGCGTTTATCGATTCCTTTAACCAGATAAACGAGAACTTCAACCGCACCTTCTCCGAGCTTTTCGGCGGCGGAAGCGCGGAAATATCGCTGACAGACCCCGACAACGTGCTTGAAAGCGGTATTGAGATAAAGGCGGCGCCTCCAGGAAAGATAATCAAGAACATGGTACAGCTTTCGGGCGGTGAGCAGGCATTTATCGCGATAGCGCTCGTGTTTGCGATCCTCAAGGTAAATCCCACGCCGTTCTGTATCTTCGACGAGATCGAGGCGGCGCTCGACGAGGTCAACGTCGCAAGATTTGCAGAGTACATAAAGCGTTATGCAAGCGGAACGCAGTTCGTTATGATAACGCACAGACGTGGAACTATGGAGGCGGCTAACAGACTCTACGGCGTAACCATGCCCGAAAGAGGAATCTCCAAGGTTCTTGAGCTTAACATAGACGATATTTCAAAGAAAAAAGGAGATGACTGGGATGGCATTCTTGGATAAGCTCAAAAGCGGACTTTCCAAAACGAAAAACGCCCTTTTCGGGCAGATAGATAACGTTCTCAAGGCGTTCGTTCGCGTTGACGAGGACTTGCTTGAGGAGCTTGAGGAGCTGCTTATAATGTCCGACGTCGGCGTGAATGCGACCGAGGAAATAATAGAGCGTCTTCGCGACGAGATAAAGTCGGGCAGACTCAAGGAAAAGGAGCAGGTCATGGACGCGCTCAAGGCAATACTCGAGGACATGATCGGCGAGGGCGGCAAGCTCGACCTTTCGGGCACACCTACGGTAATTTTGGTTATCGGTGTAAACGGCGCGGGTAAGACCACCTCTATCGGAAAAATTTCAAACAGACTCATTTCGAGCGGAAAGAGAGTAGTCGTTGCGGCGGCTGATACTTTTCGCGCGGCGGCAATCGATCAGCTTAGCGTATGGTGTGAGCGCTCTGGCGCGGAGATCGTCCGTCAGAACGAGGGAAGCGACCCTGCGGCTGTCGTTTTCGACGCGATAAGCTACGCGAAGCGCCGCGGCGCGGACGTGCTCATCGTCGATACGGCGGGCAGACTTCACAACAAGAAAAACCTTATGAACGAGCTTGAAAAGATAAACCGAGTTATCGACAGAGAGCTTCCGGGTGCTGTGCGCGAAAACCTTTTGGTGCTTGACGCGACCACGGGGCAGAACGCGATATTGCAGGCAAAGGAGTTCAGAAATGCCGCAAGTATCACGGGACTCGTTCTCAACAAGCTTGACGGAACGGCGAAGGGCGGTATCGTCATCTCCATTAAAAAGGAGCTTGATATACCCGTTAAATTCGTCGGAGTGGGCGAGAAGATAGACGACATGCAGGAGTTTGACAGTGCTGAGTTTGTAAGCGCGCTGTTTGAGTGACAATATGAAAGTAGTACTTGCATCACAAAATAAGCATAAGATATCGGAGCTTCAGGCTCTGCTTGCAAAGCATATCCCCGATATTGAGGTGATATCGCTTGCAGAGGCGGGCTTTTCGGGGGATATAGTCGAGGACGGAGAGACCTTTGAGGAAAACGCATTTATTAAGGCACGGGCGGCGGCAAGCACGGGATATATCGGGCTTGGCGACGACTCGGGACTGTGCGTGCGCGCGCTCGGCGGCGCACCCGGAATCTATTCCGCAAGATATGCGGGAGAGCACGGTGACGACGGAGCGAACAACCGTCTGCTCCTTAAAAATCTTGAGGGGGTAGAGGACAGACACGCGGAGTTTGTGTGCGTGATCGCTTGCGCGTTCCCGGAAAAGGACGGCGACGGACTTTTCTGCCGCGGCGCGACAGAGGGTAAGATCATCGACGAATACAAGGGCATGGGTGGCTTCGGCTACGATCCGCTCTTTTACTACGAGCCGTTCGGCAAGACCTTTGCCGAAATGACTCCCGAGGAAAAAAATTCCATATCACACAGAGGCAAGGCAATAGAGCTTCTTGCCGAGAAATTAGACTCTGCCATTAAAAATTAAAACGGGTGTCGGGGGCGCGCACAAATAAAATTTTGTAGCTTAAGGCTATTGTAACAACAAATCATTTGTACAGTTTTCTTTTGCCTACCTTTTCTTTTTCAAAAGAAAAGTAGGAAACCATAAAAAATGAGGTAAAAAATGTTAACGTCAAAGGAAAGAGCATATCTTCGCGGACTTGCCAACAAGGAAAGTGCGATCATGCAGATCGGCAAGGGTGGAATAGGCGAAAATCTGGTAAAAACGATATCCGACGCGCTCGAAGCAAGAGAGCTTATAAAGCTTACGGTGCTTGAAAACTGCATGGGAACTCCCAAGGAAGTTGCAAACGAGCTGGCGGACGCGACCGACTCGGACGTAGTCGGAGTGGTGGGCAGAAAAATAATACTTTACCGCGAATCGGTAAATAATAAGAGAATAGAGCTATGAACGGATTTGACCATACGAGAGTGGGCATTTACGGCGGCACGTTCGCGCCAATTCACAACGGGCACGTAAGAGCCGCAAAGGCTTTTATGGAGCAGATGAAGCTGGATTATCTGTTTATAATTCCCGCGCATCTGCCGCCTCACAAGCAGATAGACGAGTCCGACGACCCGATATACAGACTCCGCATGTGCGAGCTTGCTTTTGAGGGCGTGGACGGAATCGTTATCTCCGACTGCGAGATACTTCGCGGGGGTAAAAGCTATACCTACGACACCTTAAAGGAGCTTCAGCGTGAGAACACGCGCCTGTTTTTGCTCTGCGGCACGGATATGGTGCTGACGTTTGACACGTGGTATCGCTTTGAGGATATTTTCAAGATGTGCTATCCCGTTTACGTGCGCCGTGAAAACGATCCGCTCATAGGCAACAGAATAGTTACCAAGATCACCGAATACTACCAAAAGTACGGAGTCATGTTCCGCAAGATAATTACCGAGCCCGTGGAGCTTTCCTCGACGGATATACGCGCCTCTGTGCGCTCGGGCGAGGATATATCAAGTCTTGTACCCCAAAAGGTTGCAGAATTTATACGCGAGAATGGACTTTACTTATAAGGAGAGAGACATGATAAGTGAAAAAATGCTTGATTCTCTCCGTGAGGATATTTCGGGGAAGATGTCGGCGAAGCGGTTTTTTCATACCGCGGAGGTGGAGAAAATGGCGGCATATCTCGGAGAGCTTTACGCTCCCGAGCGCATATCTGAGCTTCGCGCGGCGGCGCTTCTCCACGACATAACCAAGGAATATCCCACGCCGTTGCAGATCTCGATATGCATAAGTGAGGATATCAAGCTTGAATCGGACGCGGTCTTCGCGCCCAAAACGCTTCACGCGCGCACCGCGGCGGCGCTGATCCCGAAGATGTATCCCGAGTTCGCTACCGAAACGGTGACGTCGGCAGTCCGCTGGCATACGACGGGCAGAGAGGGAATGACGACGGCTGAGAAGATCATATATCTTGCGGACTATATCGACATGTCGCGTACCTTTTCGGATTGCGTGAGGCTTCGCGAGTACTTTAATTCAAAGGACGTTCGCACTTTGACCGAGGAAGAAAAGGACGAGCATCTTACAAGAACGCTCATTATGTCGTTTGATATGACTATAAGAGGGCTTCTTGACGAGGGCTTGCCTATAAGCCGCGATTCGATCGAGGCAAGAAACGCGCTCGTAAGAGAGCTTATGTCAAAAAAAATGTGAAAGCGTAAGCGTATCTACATACCAAACCGAATAACGAACGGTATGTAGGAGGCTTGCAAATTGGAAAATAAAAATTTTAAGTGGGTCATTACTACTGTTTCTCTCATACTCGCATCGGTTATCCTTTGGATAAGCGCGCTTGCGATAGCCGAAGGGAGAGTACGGAGCGCGGACAAAGACGTACCGCAAAATGCGACTCGGGCGGAGGCTTACAATATACTGCTGCTAGGAATGGACGACAGCGCGGGGCTTTGCGACGTAATGATGCTTTTGCGCGTGGATTTTGGCGCAGAGAGCGTGAGTGTGGCGCAAATACCGCGAGATACCTACGCGCGCTTTACCGAGTCAAGCTATAAAAAGCTCAACGGCGCGTATGCCTCACTTGGCGGCGCGGATAAGACGGCGGAGTTTTTGTCGGGCGCATTGGGGATAGATATTGACCACTACGTGTGTGTCGGACTTGATACTCTCGGCGCGCTCGTTGACGCCGTTGGCGGCATTGACGTGGACGTGCCGAAGAACATGTATTATAACGACCCCTACCAAGGACTTTATATCGACATAAAGGCAGGGAAGAACCACCTTGACGGCGAGACGGCGCAAAAGTTCGTGCGTTATCGGGCGGGGTATGCGGACGGCGACCTTGGAAGAATAGATGCGCAAAAGCTGTTTTTAGCGGCGTTCTTCAAAAAGCTTTCGGACGAATACTCACCCGCGCTTGCCGCAAAGCTCGCGCTCGCGGCAGACGGAGTGGAAACGGATATGGCGGTATCTGACATTATCTCCATAGGCGCGCGTGCCATGGACTTTTCCATGCGAAACATGCTCATGCTGACGCTCCCAGGTGAAGAGGCGATTGCCAAGAAAAGCGGAGCGAGCTATTACGTGCTCTCGCACGAGTCGTGCGCTGAGGTTACGGCAAGCTACTTCGGCAGAAAAAGGGATTTTGATGCCGACGGAAGCTTTTTAAATGAGGATTACCAAAGCTTTATTGATATATACCGTACAAGAGTTGAATATTCTCCCATTTCCGTTTATGAGTTGATTTTTGGAAACGAGTGAGAAAAATTGCTAATATTTCCCGAAAAAGCAAATATCACTTGACAAAACGGGGAATTTGCATTACAATGTTATGGTGTATTGACAAAAATATAAAATAAGGAAACAAGTAAAAATTTTAATAAAGGAAGTAAAAATGGACAACATTCAGAACACCCAAGAGCTCGCTCCCCTTGACGCGGGCGACGCAAAGGCACTTGCCGAGGCTATCGCCGAGGTGCTCGACTCCAAAAAAGGACACGACATCAAGGTTATCCGCGTTGAGGACAAGACGGTAATATCCGAGTATTTCGTGCTTTGCACGGGTAACTCCAGCACGCAGATCAAGGCGCTTGCAGGCGAGGTTGAATATAAGCTCGAGCTTCGCGGCGTTAAGCCCTACGGAGTTGAGGGCAGAGATAACAACTCTTGGCTCGTGCTTGATTACAGCAACGTGATCGTTCATATATTCAGCCGAGAGGCAAGAGAGTTTTATAATCTCGACAAGCTTTACGAGGACTAATTTGTATAAGAGGATATAAAAATGAAGTACAATCACACCGAAATTGAAAAGAAGTGGCAGGAGTACTGGGAAAAGAACCAGACCTTTAAGACCGACGTATGGGATTTCTCAAAGCCCAAATACTACGTTCTCGATATGTTCCCGTATCCGTCGGGAGTAGGCTTGCACGCAGGTCACCCCGAGGGCTACACCGCAACGGACATAGTTTCGAGAATAAAGAGAATGCAGGGCTATAACGTCCTTCACCCCATGGGCTACGACTCGTTCGGACTCCCTGCAGAGCAGTATGCGGTAAGCACGGGTAACCATCCGAACGGCTTTACGCAGGCAAACATAAAGACGTTCTCGAAGCAGCTCACGGAGCTTGGCTTTGACTACGACTGGAGCAAGATGATAGCTACGAGCGACCCCGAATTTTACAAGTGGACGCAGTGGATATTCAAGCAACTTTATCTCGACGGCTATGCTCAGTACATTGATATGCCCGTAAACTGGTGCGAGGAGCTCGGAACGGTGCTTTCCAACGACGAGGTCATCGACGGAAAGTCCGAGCGCGGCGGCTATCCCGTTGTCAGAAAGAATATGAAGCAGTGGGTTATCAACCAGCCTGCATTCGCAGAGGAGCTTCTCGAGGGACTTGATGAGATAGACTGGCCCGAATCCACAAAGCTCATGCAGAAGAACTGGATAGGCAAGTCAACGGGTGTTGAGGTTAAATTCAACATTGTTGGCGGCGGCGAGTTCTCCATATTCACGACGTGTATCGAAACCATTTACGGTATCACCTTTATGGTGCTCGCTCCCGACGGAGATATCGTTAAGTCACTCATGCCCCGCATTGAGAACAAGGCAGAGGTACAGGCGTATATTGACGAGACAGTCAAGAAAAACGACATGGACAGAACCGAGCTTAACAAGACCAAGTCGGGCTGTGAGCTTAAGGGCGTGACTTGTATCAACCCCGTAAACGGCAGAGAGGTGAGAATGTTTATCGGCGACTTCGTTCTCGCGAACTACGGAACGGGCGCGGTAATGGCAGTACCCTCACACGACCAGCGCGACTTTGAGTACGCGATAGCGCATAACATAGACATGCTTCAGGTAATCGACGGCGACGAAAAGCTCGGTCACGTTGACGTGAGCGAGAGGGCGTTTGAAAAGGGCGAGTACCTCGGCAAGGGTTATAGACTCGTAAACTCCGAGGAGTTCACGGGACTTACCGTTGAGGAAGCAAAGGAAGCGATAACCTCGAAGCTTGAGGGCATGGGAGTCGCAAAGAGAACTGTAAACTACCACTTCAGAGAGTGGATATTCGCAAGACAGCGCTATTGGGGTGAGCCCGTTCCCGTTGTTCACTGCGAGGACGGACACATTCACGTGCTTGACGACGAGGAGCTTCCTCTCGTTCTTCCCGAGCTTGAAAACTACAAGGGCGAGGGCGGAAAAGCACCCCTTGAGAACGCGACCGAGTGGAAGGTCTACGACAAGAACGGCGTAAAGGGAATAAGAGAGATGTCCACCATGCCCGGCTCTGCGGGCTCGAGCTGGTACTTCTTGCGCTATATAGATCCTCACAACGAGGACGAGTTTGCAAATGCCGAGCTTCTTAAGCACTGGATGCCCGTTGACCTTTACATCGGCGGTCCTGAGCATGCGGTCGGTCACCTTATGTATTCGAGAATCTGGAACAGATACCTCTACAATAAGGGACTTGCTCCCACCAAAGAGCCTTTCAAAAAGCTTGTTCACCAAGGAATGATACTCGGCTCTAACGGTATAAAGATGGGTAAGAGATTCCCCGAGTTTGTTGTCAACCCCAGCGACGTCGTTCGTGATTACGGTGCAGATACTCTCCGTCTTTACGAAATGTTCATGGGCCCGCTTGAGGTTTCCAAGCCTTGGAGCGATCAGGGCGTTGACGGAGCAAGACGATTCCTCAACCGTGTTTGGGCATTCTTCACCGAGCCCGAAAATATAGTTGACGGCGAGGTCAAGGCGCTCGAAAAGGTATACCACAAGAGCATTAAGAAGATCACCGAGGACTTTGAGAAGCTCGCGTTCAATACGGCGATCTCGCAGATGATGATATTCGTCAATGCGGTTTACAAGGAGGGTAAGTGCCCGAAGGCTTATGCCGAGGGACTTATCAAGACGCTTTCCTGCATCTGTCCTCATATCGGTGAGGAGATCTGGTCCTTGCTCGGACACGATAACACTATCGCGTTTGAGCCTTGGCCTACCTACGACGAAAAGCTTACGGCTGACGACACCGTTGAGATAGTTGTTCAGGTCAACGGCAAGCTCAGAGGTAAGATAACCGTTGCTATCGACATGCCCGCGGCAGAGGTAATAGCTCTTGCAAAGGCTGACGAGGCGGTTGCGGCGGCTATCGAGGGCAAGACGGTGATCAAGGAGATTTCCGTACCCAATAAGATAGTTAATATCGTCGTTAAGTGATTTTACCCCACGAAAAATACGCGAAGATAAACCAAGCAGTAAACATCCTCCCGATATCGGGAGGATGTTTTTGATTTTTAGAGAGTTTGCGTGCAAAAATTTAGATTGAATTCGTTAATTCGTGTTGCAGATTTTCTTCATTATATATTTAGCGGTTAAAATTCGAATTTTTGGTTATAATTTACATCAAAGTCAAATTGTTAAAAATATGTAACTTTTATGAAATTACTATTGAAAAAAATACGATTTGTGTTAGAATATAGCATGGAGTACGAGGGAATAATTTCGTACTGCTGAAATGTCAGTAATAAAAAATAATATATTGAGGAGAAAAACAAATGACCAACAACAAGTACGTTCTTGACTGGATCAAGGAAATGGCTGAAATGACACAGCCTGACAGCATCGTGTGGATCGACGGCTCTGAAGAACAGGCAGAGGCGCTCCGCGCAGAGGCATGCTCTACCGGTGAGATGATCAAGCTCAACGAGGAGCTCCTTCCCAACTGCTATCTTCACAGAACCGCAGTAAACGACGTTGCGCGCGTTGAGGGAAGAACCTTTATCTGTACCTCCAAGAAAGAGGACGCAGGAAATATCAACAACTGGATGGATCCTAAGGAGTGCTATGCAAAGCTTTCCAAGCTTTACGCCGGCTCCATGAAGGGAAGAACCATGTACGTTATTCCTTACTCCATGAGTATCGTAGGCTCTCCCTTCGCTAAGTACGGAATTGAGCTTACCGACTCTATCTACGTTGTTCTTAACATGCTTATTATGACTCGCGTTGGCACCGACGTGCTTGAAGCACTCGGCGAGAGCGGAGACTTTATCAAGGGACTTCACGCAAGAGCTGACATCGACGAGGAAAACCGCTATATCTGCCATTTCCCCGAGGACAACACCATCTGGTCGGTTAACTCCGGCTACGGCGGAAACGTTCTTCTCGGTAAGAAGTGCTTCGCACTCCGTATTGCGTCCTACCTCGGACGTAAGGAGGGCTGGATGGCTGAGCACATGCTCATTCTCGGCGTTGAGTATCCCGATGGCGATACCAAGTATATCTGCGCTGCATTCCCCTCTGCTTGCGGTAAGACCAACCTCGCAATGCTCATTCCGCCCGAAT
>SVUH01000042.1 GCA_015063335.1 Oscillospiraceae bacterium
TCAACGCAGGCGCAAAGAAGGTTGTTATTTCTGCTCCCGCAGGAAAGGACCTCAAGACCATCGTTTACAGCGTAAACGAGAAGACTCTTACTGCTGATGACAAGATCATCTCTGCAGCATCCTGCACTACCAACTGCCTTGCTCCCATGGCAAAGGCACTCAATGAGTACGCTCCTATCCAGAGCGGTATCATGACCACTGTTCACGCTTACACCGGCGACCAGATGATTCTCGACGGTCCTCACAGAAAGGGTGACCTCCGCCGTGCACGTGCAGGCGCACAGAACATCGTTCCTAACTCCACCGGCGCTGCAAAGGCTATCGGACTTGTTATCCCCGAGCTCAACGGCAAGCTTATCGGTTCTGCACAGAGAGTTCCTACCTGCACCGGTTCTACGACCATTCTCGTAGCTGTTGTTAAGGGTACTGACGTAACTGTTGACGGTATCAACGCTGCAATGAAGGCTGCTGCATCCGAGTCCTTCGGATACAACACCGACGAGATCGTATCCTCCGACGTTATCGGTATGCGTTACGGCTCTCTCTTCGATGCAACTCAGACTATGGTTGCAAAGATCGACGACGATACCTACCAGGTACAGGTTGTTTCTTGGTACGACAACGAGAACTCCTACACCAGCCAGATGGTTCGCACCATTAAGTACTTCGCAGAGCTCAACTAATTTAAAATTGAGTTCAGCTAAAAAAGAGCAAGGCTTCAAGCCTTGCTCTTTTTGTATTCTGAAAAACCTGTCATAGTGGCGGGGTTCAGTAGAGACTATGGCGATAAGAAAAAATAAATACCGAATAAAGTCAAATATTTGTAGAGGGGGCGTGCGTAAACTCCGCTACGCTCCGTGCAAGAATGTTCCATTCTTGCCGACGACCAAAGAAAATCAAGATCATGTGAAAATTAAATTTTGCAGATTAAAGCTATTGTAACAATAAGCCTTCCCCAGCGGGGGAAGGGGGACCGCGATAGCGGTGGATGAGGTGTCTATTTGAGAAGGGACATTTTTTACACCTCATCCGTCATTGACTCGCATGAGCGGCTCGTTAATGCCACCTTCCCCCACTGGGGAAGGCTAACTCTGACGGAGCTCGGTACAAAATCCAAGGATATTCACCACCCGAAAGATAATATAGTATAAAAACCTATGATTAGAAAAAGCACGAGGGATTTTTAACAATTCTTCGTGCTTTTTTATATCTATAAGCGATGAATTTCCAAACTGTACTTAAGAATACAACCATTTGAGCCTTGCTTTTTTAAACCGAGGGAATAAGCTCGCCCTCGACCAGAACGCGAGGCTCGCCCTTTTTTGGAAATTCAACAACTGCGGCTTCCTCGCCAAGTCTGAACACCTGGCTCGTTCCGCGCAGTGAAAAGGGCTTAACGCTGATGTCGTATTCGTCACCGTCAATATTTATGAGCGCTTTGCCCGTAATAAATGAGCAGGTGAGCTTGACGGTATGCTCAACAGATTCTCCGCTCTCAACGGACTCGGTTATCTTCCACGTGTATTTTTTTGCCATGATGTTCTCCTTGTTTAAAGATATGGAATTACGATATGTCCGGAAACGTCAAAAATCACGTCGCGCGATTTCAGCGCCTCTGCTATGTCGTAGGAATCAAGCATTGGCTTTTTAGTTCTCATAAGGCAGGTCGCTTGTCTGCCCGCCTCGTGAAAATCACTTCCGCCGCTCACAATAAGGTCGTGCTTCTTCGCGAATTTTGTGGCAAGTCCTATTTGCGAATTGTGTCCCGGGTGCGTGTTAAAGGTTTCTATTCCGTCAACAGAGCCGATAGGTGTGTGATCCATATTTGAACGGAACGGATGAGCGTGAAGAATGACGTTCTTGTCGTTCTTAAACTCTCGGTAGAAGGTTGAAATATCAGTACTTAAAAGCTCTATTATGCGAGTCATGTCATCGGGAGATACGCCGTAAACGAGGTAGTCGTTGTTAGAGTCCGCGAAGCGAATCTCAATACCAAGCGCAACGCTCATGCCGTATTTTTGCGCCGCCTCTTTGGCTTGGTAGTAGTCGTTGAGGTAATATTCCGACAACTCGTCCGCAGTTCTTTTAATTAGGTAGTTGGGTGTAATATGGTTTGTAAGCGTGATCGTATTACAGCCCTCAGCCGAGTAAATTTCTACGACCTCTTTGGGAGTGAATTTGCCGCAACCGCTTACGGGAAGCGAGTGCGCGTGAAGCTCGGTTTTATATTTGTAGGTTTCGGTTATTTGTTTGAAATCCATTTTTATCCTTTCCTATGAGTGATTGTTAAGCGTCTTTTTCTTCTTTATCAAAATATATTTTAATGGGTTCATCAGGAGAATAAGAGCATACCGAAACGGCGACATTCTTATCGTCGATAGTTACTGTCAGCTGGGAGAGATATACGGGAACGTCACCGCTTGTTTCCTTTGCGGAAATAAGGGCGGAAAGTCCCTTGCCGTCAAGCTTTGCGCGAGCTTCCTTTGCCGTCCACGTTGCGAAAAACGCGTCAGCCGTCTTGCCGCAAAGTTCAAAACGGAGCTTCTCCTCGGACGAAAAGAAGCGGTCGGCGATTTGCTCACGATTGTGTTTTTCGTTAATTATTTCAATGTCAAGCCCAATCTCCGTGTGTGATGCATCAGCTATTGCCGCCGCGCAAATACCCTCTGAATGCGAAATGCTGAAAGCACAGGTCTTGGGGGCATCAAAATAAGGCTTGCCAGAGGCTGTACGTGCAACGGCGATAGGTAAGGGCAGGGCGAGATTTTCACAAAGCCTTGCGAGCGCCGTAAGACCGCCGAGCGATTCCCATTTGTGGTTTGAATTTTCTATTGCAGATAGGCGTATGCGCTCTGCTTCACCAAACGGAAGTGAGGCGACAAGCGAGTCAAAATCGTTCGCTTTAAGCCGTTTTATCGGAAGAAAATAAATACTTATCATAGTATTGCCCCTTTCATTGAGGATTGAAATACCGAATTAATTATACACCCCAAGAGCACTTTTTTCAATACGGAAAGTCAATTTTTTGTCGTGAAAACAAAAAATATTAACAATTTGTATAATTTTCAAAAAACACCTTGAAAAAATGCGGAAAATATATTATCATATAATTAATTAAATATATATATGGGGCTTTGCAAAACGCCCGATTTTAAGGAGGATAAAAATGACTTTCGAACATGACGAAAATTGCGAATACGCGGTGAATATTAAGGTCATCGGCGTGGGCGGCGGCGGAGTAAACGCTGTAAACAGAATGATAAGCACGGGTGTAAAGGGCGTTGAATTTATCGCTATCAACACCGATAAGCAGTCTCTTAAAAAATCGGTAGCTCCCAATAAGCTCGTAATAGGCGAGAAGATCACCAACGGCTTCGGCGCAGGCTCAAATCCCGAGATCGGTAAGAGAGCGGCAGAGGAAGCTGTAAACGAGATCAAAAGTCTTTGCAAGGGCGCTGACATGATCTTCATAACCGCAGGTATGGGCGGCGGAACGGGAACAGGAGCATTCCCGGTAGTTGCAAAGGTAGCGCATGATATGGATATACTTACCGTCGGCGTCGTAACCACTCCCTTCGGATTTGAGGGTAAGCGCCGCATGGATCAGGCTCTTGCGGGAATCGAGGAGATCAGAGAGTTCGTTGACTCCTTGGTAGTTATTCCCAACGAAAGACTTAAGCTCGTTACCGATACGAGAATCACGCTCGCAAGCGCATTCTCCGAGGCGGACGACGTGCTTCGCAGAGGTGTTCAGAGCATCTCAGACCTTATCAATATTCCCGGATTTATCAATATCGACTTTGCAGACGTTACATCCGTTATCGCGAATTCCGGTGTTGCATACATGGGTGTTGGTAGCGCAAAGGGTAAGGATAAGGCACAGATCGCGGCAAATACGGCTATCTCCAGTCCCCTTATCGAAACTCCTATCAAGGGCGCAAAGGGAATACTTCTCAGCATTTGCGCTTCTCCCGACGTCGGACTTGAGGACGTTGATCTTGCGGCAAACATGATCGCTGATGAGTGCAATCCCGACGCAAGCATTATCTGGGGCGTTGCGTTTGACCAGAATCTTGAGGACGAGATGCGTATTACGATAATCGCCGCAGGCTTTGATAACGACGGAGCAGCAGCTGCCAAGGAAGAAAAAGCAGAGCCTGCATCTGCAGAGAGCAGCCTTGACGATATTTTCGGTAACATGATGTAAATACAAAAAACAGCAGGAAATCAACGATTTCCTGCTGTTTTTGCGTTAAAACGTCATATTTTTAATAAACAGCTCCGAAAAATAGGGGCTTGAAGAAAGATCGACGTATTTTATCATGTCGGTAAAGCGTTCGATGTTTTCACTACCGCAAGCATATTTTACTGTGCCTTGCAGACAGCTGTTGTTTAAAACTACGGCTTTCTGCATAAGCTCGCGCGGCAAAAGACCTGTGCTTGTCGCATGAGCTATATTTATCTTGGCAGAAAAACCGCCTGAAATATAAATCCTTGATACAACCTCGGAGACTATCTCGGTCGTCTCGGGCGCGTCGACCTCAACGTCGGAGGTAATAATATATTCCACCTTGATACTGTTATATAATCTTATTTTTGCGGATACGCTATATAGACCGTAGAGAATTCGCTTGTGCCGAATTTTTCATAGCTATCTAAAATTTCCGATTGGCTTATGATCTCGTCCATTAGCTCCTCGCCGTCAAATCCATCAGACCAGTACGTGTCGGTGAGGACGATGTAAACGACACCGTTGGTGCAGTCGACCTGCGATAAGGCGTTGTCCATAGATCCCATTTCGTTATAATTTGCCAGATATATTTCATCGCTTTCGAGGATAATATCCAGCAAAGCTGTGGGCTGATGATTTACACCGGTGTTGACCAGCATCAGAGGCTTATCCTCACATGCCTGAATGATCTTGCTGTTTTTCACAGTACGAGACGTGAACAGGTAGCTGCACATGTCCGCCTTTGCAATTGTGGCTGTGTTGATCAAGCAAACTGTAATTAAGGCGAAGATAAGGACTCTTTTGTCAAATTTAAGAAATCCTGCCAATAACCAAATGATAAGACCTAAAATTAAAGCGATCACGGGATAAAGATTATATAAATATCTGATATTCAAAAACTCACCCGAGGTGTGAGAAATGGTTACAAAGGCAAGTGCGACTAAAATTGCTAATATCACGCAAGCGAGGAAAATGCGCTTTGCCTTCTCGTTGGAGCTCTCATTGGCGTCCTCCGCTCGTTTTTTTGCAAACCTCAAAATGACTAATACGAGAGCAGAGATAAGTATTAAAGCGATAACGATCGGATACCAGCTTTTCGGTTCAATAAACATATATTTGAATAGTGATTTGCCCATGGTTGAGATCGCAGAGCCCCATTCGGAGAAATCAAACATGTTGCTTGAAACCTCATTTCCGACGTTGTTCGTTTCAGAGCCCAGAATTTGTGAAATTCCCGCAGGGTATATCACAAATACAAATATCACTCCGGACAGCATTGAGCCGGCATAAAGGCTAAGATGCTTCCAAGCCTTGCGTATCAGCAGAAAAATGCAGGTCGCGGCTGCCAAGAAGAAAGCAAAAATTGCGAAATAGTAATGCGTAAACGTTCCTAAAAAGGTTAAAACACCACACCAGATAATCGGCGTATACTTTTTTTCCCTTGTTAATAGGCGATAATGTTGCCATAATAACAGCACAGTTAATAACGTCATTAGCGAATACATGCGAATGAAAACCGTAGTATCAACAAAAGCCCTCATACTGCCGTATAATACTACGGGAACGACACTCCAAAGAGAGCTGCCTGTTATTTCATAGCTGAGCTTATAAAGCACTATTTGCGTTAAAACGGCAAATATGATATTCATTATGATTCCTATCCAGGGAGAGGAATCACCGGGGAAGAATGAACATAGGGTGTGTAACAGAAAATAAAACAGAGGGGGATGAGCGTCATGCGCGTTGTTTTTATATACCGAAAGGTATGCAAAGCGCTCACCCTCCTCTACCGAAAGAAGCTTGTGGAAGGCGTCTCCGTCTAACCACGTATTCCATAATTCGGTAGCGTTCATAACGCATTCGGCGTCATAGCTGTTTGATAGGATATAGCTGTAATTTTCATCTATATGCAGTCCCGCCTTTTGCGTGCCAACGTAAACGAGGGAAACTATCTGAACTACAAGCACCAGCACCAGAATTAATATGCCACCGTATTTTTTTAATACGTTTAAAAAGACATTGTTTTTCATTTTATAGCTTCCTTGAATGGGGAAATTTGGTAATAAGATAACTTTAAAATATTATACCACATTGTTTTTAAAAAGTAAATATAAAAGTATAAATCACCTTGTTTTGCAGATACTAAATGTGCAAATATGTAAATCAAGGAGATTTTTATATATGAAAGCAACAGGAATAGTCAGGCGCATCGACGACCTCGGCAGAGTGGTAATACCCAAGGAAATAAGAAGAACAATGCGTATCCGCGAGGGCGACCCGCTTGAAATATATACTGACAGAGAGGGCGAGGTCATATTCAAGAAATACTCTCCCATAGGAGAGCTGTCAAGCTTCGCATCAAAGTACGCAGAAACGCTATATAAGACCTGCAATCTATCCGTGATTATCAGCGACAGAGATGCGGTGATTGCAAGCGCGGGTGTTTCCAAAAAGGAATATACCGATAAGAACTTATCCGAGGAGATCGAAAAAATTATTGAGGGCAGGGGTTTTTACAGCTGGCGAGAGGGTACGGACAAGCTTCCCGTTATAGCCGACTCCAAAAATCATTTTGTAAGATGTGCTATGCCCATTATAAGCGAGGGAGACGTTATCGGCTGTGTTGCATCAGTATCCGACAGCGAAGCTGATAAGCCGCAAAGAGATAATGTATTTGGGGTTGATGCGGAAGCCAAGCTCATTCAAACAGCCGCAGGCTTTCTCGGCAGACACACCGAGGCGTAGGCATATTTTTTCGGAGAAATTTCAGAGAAAAAGGAAAAACGCTTTTGCTATTTTAAAATGGTAGCATAAGCGTTTTTTTGCTTTCTTAGTGATTAAAAATATATAAAATTCACGTTTATTTCCATTGACAAAAACAGTGTCTTGGTGTATAATAATTGTGTATATCTTTTTCTTGAAGGGGATTGTATTTTGTCATACAGAGATGATCTTAAAGCGTTTGCAAATCAACGCTCAAAGCTTATAAAAACAGTTATTTTAGCAGTAAAAATTACGGTTGTAGCCTTGGCTCTCGCTATTGTTGCTACGACTGTTACAGTAATCGTTGACGTTGCTTCGGCTTCGGGCTCGCCGAACAAAGGCGCCTTTGGCGGCGGTGGCAATTCTAACAGTGCGCCCGTTATTTCACTTGTTGACGGCGGTGACGTCATTTACGTTTACGCGGGCGAGAACATAAGCTGGAGGAAGTACGTTCAGGCTATCGACGATGAAGACGGAACGCTTACACCCCAAATTGAGTCGAACGTTAACCTCGACAAGGAGGGGATTTACTCGTTGACTTTTTCCGCGACCGATTCGTCGGGGAAGAAAACTCAAAAGACCGTTACGGTTCACGTAACGAAAAAGGAATATTCCTATTCGACGCTTATGGCGATTATAGACCAAAAAATAGCGGAGCTTGGAATAGACAAGCTTCCAACGACCAAGGAAAAGGTAGAAGCGGTTTACGCATACGTGAATAGTTCCCTTAACAAAGGCACACAGGTACAAGCGCAATCTAACACCCCGGGAGTAACTAATAACCGCAAAAATTGGCGGAATGATTGGATAGAGGAAGCAACGCGAACGCTTCAGATCGAAAAGGGGGATTGTTATTCGTATTTTTCTCTCTCAAAAGCGTTTTTTGTAAGACTTGGAATAGAGCATGAGGATATTCAGCAAGATAATTCTAAATGCACCATTGATGGTATCAATACGCATTTTTGGTGCATGGTGAACATAGGAACCTCAAGTAATCCAAGCTGGTATTTTTACGATGCTACACGTCTTGGAGGAACTTTTTCTGATGGAACGGCTAACGGTTGCTTAAGAACTCGTGAGGAAATCGATAATTATAAGCCGAACAAGAGTGGCACGGGATTTTATGCCTTCGATGACAAGGATTATCCCAAGACGGCAACGAAGAGCCTCTATTAAGGAGATCTTATGCAAAAAAACATACTTGAATATCTCGAGAATACGGCAGTGCGAGTTCCCGACAAGCTTGCGTTTTCTACTGGCAAGGAGGATATGACCTTTGGCGAGGTATATTCCGAGTCGCGCGCAATAGGCTCAAAGCTTGCCGCTCTCGGACTTTACGGTGAGAGTGTCGTTATTCTAATGGATAAGCATCCGAGGACGGTTACCGCCTTTTGGGGCGTTATATACGCAGGCTGCTTTTATGCCTGCCTTGACGAAAAAATGCCCCGCGCCCGAATTGATTCGATAATAGAAAATCTTAGTCCCAGAGCTA
>SVUH01000043.1 GCA_015063335.1 Oscillospiraceae bacterium
TACGCAAACGTCGAGTATTCCGCGTTTTAATTGAATATCCATATAAATCTCCATTCCGCCGCCGGCGGCGGCACAAATAGCAATCGATGAATTTTGCTGCGAAGGCAAAATTCGCGCGTGAAAAAGCATGCGTAACCGTTAGAAAGAAGTAACTTTCACGCTATACCCCTCCTTACGTAATACATCATATCACGAAGTATTGTTTTTGTCAAGGGTTTTTTAAAAAAATTCAAAAAAACAAGAAAAGCTCCGGAAACTCAGCTTGTTTTTACCTTTGATTTGGTGAGCAAAGAAAAACAAGTACCGTTTTGCGCAAAAGAATTGATAAGAAATTGCATTAGGGCTAATAATACACCATAATGTAAGAACAAACATAACTTTTAGGACAAAATCTTTTGTTGTACGGTTTTAATTTGACTTAAAATCGTTGACTTTTGAGGGGCGTGGTGCTATAATGTATATACAAATGGGGATTCCCAAAATCTATTGTAATTTTATGGAAAACGGGCACTATGCCTGTTTTCTGTTATGGTGAATATGAAAAAAAACGTATTAAAAAGGATTGTTTCCGTATTTTTGCTTTCATGCTCGATCTTTTGCGCGGGATGTGCAGCCGATCAGGAGGATGATAAATATATGGACGGACAAAGATTCGAGGTGGAAGAAGAGAAGGTCTTCTATACCGACGAGCAGAAAAGGGAATATACCGAAAAGATATTTTTCTTGGTTGAAGATCTGCTGTATTCGCAAAAGGGATTGATTCTCTCTGATGAGCAGAAGGAGAGCGCCAAGGCTGAAATCTTTGAGGATGTCGTTCCGATATTTGAAGAAAACGAAATAAGAGAAGAGGAGCTTGAAAAAATTTTTGCACTCAAGCTCGATTTTGTTGCGCCTGCGGACATTTGTAAGAGCTATACCGACTGCGTGAATATCGTGGGAAGCGAGCGAACGGGCGGAATCGTCTACGGGGTGCTTGGCAAATGGTACGACTACAAAATAGAGCAATCGAGCCAAAAATATGATAAATACGGATATAGTAGATATCTTGAAGACATGCAGAGATATCAGCGACAGAAAAAAGAGCTCGAGAGCGATATCGGTAAAGAAAACATCTCCTCTGTCATAGGCATGGCGAACTTTATATGTATATCAACGGACAAAACGGGAGCGCTTGAAGGAGGTGGCCTTGACCTATTTCTCGGAGATAAAACGGACGGTTTTATCCTCAGCGTTTTACGCGAGCAGATAAAGGGCTTGCAAAGCTCTCAGATGAGCGCAAAGCAATGGGAAATTGCTACAAGGATAGCTTGTGAGATCATTTTGCTTGACAGCAATTACGATGAGCAGGTTGATGGGCTTATGAGGGAAGAATGGCGTGCGCTCGAGGAAAACATCCATATAGCAGAGGAGCTTGGAGAGAGCATTCCCGCATTTTTGGATCTTTGCTCGGCGGCTGTGAAAAAAATGAGTGCTGAGGATATAGGCAGGCTCCGCGCGGCGAGCGGGGATGCCCGTATATCGATAATGTGCTCTGCCATAAGCAAATGCGAGAATGAATTTTTCGCGTGGGCTGAGGAAATAGAAAAAATATGTCTGAGCACCGAGAGAGAAGCTGAGGCAATAGAATCCTTGGGAAAAACAGAAGAATTTGAAAGCTACAAGGCCGCGCGCAGGGATATCTCTGCGGCAGAGGTCTTTGAATATATAAAGATTTGCGGAGCTTCAAGCGAAAGCGAGGTATCGCGCGCGGTGGAAGACCTGAGAAAAGCGGCAGAGGATCTCGCTTTTGGAATGGCACCGTATTTTACGTTCGCAGTCTGCACGTCGGGAGGATCTGTCAATGATTAAAGCAATATCCCTGGAAAAAAGCTACGGTAATAACAGAATCATAAAAAACGTGGGGCTTAACGTCGACCGAGGAGAATTCGTGTCGATTATGGGAAAGAGCGGCAGTGGAAAGAGCACTCTTCTTGCGCTTTTGTCGGGTTCTCTCGCGCCTGATTCGGGCGAGGTATATCTCGACGGTGAGAGTATAATCGGAATAAGCGACAAAAAACTTGCAAAGCTGCGCAGAACCAAGCTTGGCTTTGTGTATCAATCACTAAATCTTATTCCCACCCTCAATGCACGGGACAATATACTGCTTCCGCTGTATCTTAACCGCGAGAGCAGGGAGGAATCTGAGGAAAGACTGATACAAACGGTAAAATTTCTTGAAATAGAGAGCTTGCTGAAAAAATTTCCCGCCGAGCTTTCGGGAGGACAAAGGCAGAGAGTTGCAATAGCGAGAGGGCTTATACATTCTCCGCAAATAATTATGCTGGACGAGCCCACGGGCAGTCTTGACAGCAAGACCACGACGTCCGTAATGGAGCTTTTGTGTAAGATAAACTCCGAGAAGGGAGTTACTATTCTGCAAGTTACTCACAGCGAAGACGCGGCGGCATATTCTGACAGAATAATACGAATGTCCGACGGCGAGGTCTTAAGCTGATGAGGATATATTTAAAACATATATGGCGTACGATAAAAGCGCACCCATTGCAGCCGATACTGATACTTTTGACGGTAATGTTATCCGTCGGAGTAGCTGTAACTGCGTTCAGGTTCCAATTCGCTTTTGAGGACTATGCCAAAAATCTTGAGGACGAGCGGAGAGCGCTTGGAGATATAACGGTGTCGCTGAGTTACGACTCAGAGGAGAGGCTATTGTTTGCAGACGATGCAAAAGAGATAGTCGGGGATTATGGAGAGGTGCTCGGGCAATACGTTCTGACGGGATTTATGACCGAGGGAAGCAAAAGAACAGGTGTTACGGTCTGTGCGCTTGATCTGTTGGCGGCAGACAGGTATTTTCAGTTCAAATACCTTGAGTACGGCAAATTTACTTCTTCAAATATCGATTCTTCGGTGATAATAAGCGAAAGCTTTGCCGAAAAAAACAAGTTGAGTGTTGGCGACGAGATAGAGCTTTCGATGCTTGGAGAGCAGGTAAAATATTCCGTGCAGGGAATAGCAAGGGATATGGGCTGTCTTGTGTCGGGTGACGTTATGATCTCGCATGCGTCCGCGGTGAGATTGCTCGCACAAAGATCTCCCGAAATAGCGGCTCTTGGCGATAGCTTCGAGCCCGCAAACAAGATAATGATAAAAATATATGACAAGAGCGACGTTGAGCGGGTATTTTTGATGCTCAAATCAAGCGATGAGTTTTGCGACGATTACGTGGAGGACACGGCGCTTGATTCCTCGGTCGATATGGGTCTTGTTGCGAAAAGGATGGGAGTGGCATTGCCTACGGTTTTGCTCACGCTTTTGTCTGCGGTTCTTTTGATCACGGCGCTGGCGGCGCTTGACTCCCGAAGAGCGCATGAATATGCTCTTTTCAGAACAGCAGGGGCGGACGTCGTTCGCTTGTCAGCGCTGCGCCTCACGGAAAGCTCGATCTATGCGCTCATTGGCGGAGCGATGGGCGTTTTACTTGCAAAACCGATGCTTGTGGGAGTCAGCTCGCTCTTTGAGTGGCAAAAAACTGCCGTTGAGGTAGAGTGGAGCGGCGCGCTGTTCGGATTTTTAATGGCGTATCTGCTTATGGTCGGATGTACCTTGACGAATATATTAAAGCAAAAAGGAGCCGAGCTTTACACGGAGACGTCTCACGGGGAATATTACGGACTCAGAAGCGGCTCTGCTGGGGCATTCATTCTGTTTTCTTGCGCTTTCGCGGTATCCACGGCGGTTACACTTGCCCTGCCCGCAGGCAAAAGAATGATACCGTCAGCAGTGGCAGTGTGTTGTCTGACGGTGGTGGCATATACGGGCACACCGTATGCAGTAAAGTGGTTCTCTCGGTTGATACAGAAGCTTATAAACCGACGTCGCCCGATGCCGCAGCTTCTTTTGGCGCAAAAGAATATAGAAAACAATTTTTCGATAAAGCACGTGAGCAGGCAACTAACGGTGCTGCTCTCGCTCCTTGCGGTTATATTTACGTGCTGTAATGCAATAGCAATCCAACAGCGACAGTTCGAGGATGCGTTTAAGGGCGAGCTGTTGGCATATAATATGCCCGAATCTGTCGCCGATGAGCTAAAGGAAACTCAGCAGGCGCAAGGTACAGTACAGTTTGCGATACACCCCGATGCAACGGTCAACGAAAAATATTCCATAATACTTTTTTCGGCGCAGGGGGACGTTGATAAGTGTCTGAATAATGAGGTGCTGTCTAAAAAGCTTCCCGAAGAGGGAGAGATCGTCGTGTCGAAGGGAATTGCAGTCCTGCTTGGCGCAAGCGTAGGAGATAGCGTGAATGTCAGCGTACAAGGCAACCTTCATACGTTCATCGTAAGCGACGTAATCAAGGAGAGCGCAAATATAGGATACGTTTCCTCCGATGTTGTCGGGGAAGGAGAAAGGCTATGGTGTATCCGCGCGTCGACTCCTGATGAGGCAGCGTGTGAGAGGATAATAGACAGCTTGAATTCAAGAGGCGTTCTTGCGGTGTATTCAAAAGAATACGAAATTAGGGGATTTGATACCGTGGTCGGCTTTACAGAGCTGATATTCTGGACGGCTGTGGTCGCGATCCTGATCTCCCTTGCGGGTTGCTTGAATATGATCTTTGAGGCGTATCGGGTGCGAAATCACGAAAGGCACATTTTGAATCTTTCGGGAATGGAGAGAAAAAAGATTCGCGTTATGGGTTTGTATGAGGGGCTTACGGTAGTATTTACCTCTTTGATCCTTTCGCTCTTTTTCGGAGGACTCCTGTGCATACTTGTAAACATGTGCGTTCAGTCGTTCGGATTCGTGCTGCTTTAAAGATACCAAAATAAAAAAGCCCTTTTGCAAAAGGGCTTTTTGTTATATTGAAATAAATTTTACAGCGTAGAGCCGAAGTCGGCAACTATGGTCTGACCTGTGATCGCTCTCGATTCGTCGGATGCGAAGAAGAGAAGCATATTTGCGACGTCGTCGGGCATGCAAGGCTGAACCTTGAGGTCGCTGTTCGAGTTGGAGAACATGTTGGCGTTGACCATTTTTGATATAAGTGTACCGCTCCTTTTTGCAGCAGATTTTAAAGTTTTACTAATGTGGCTACCAAACGCTTTTGAGAAAAAAAACAACCCTTACCAATGTTTTCATTGGTAAGGGTTGTTGCGATATTATGTGTTTATTCTGCTTCAGGGGTTACATCTGCTATCTCTGCTTTTGCTTTGGGATGACGGGCGAAACCAATCAACGAATAGAGAACGGAGAACGACATGTGGAGACTCAAATAGGTAGGATAGATACCAATAAAGAATGAGTAGAAGAAATATCTTTCCAGGTAGTCTTTATACAGGTCTGCATAATGAATGACACCGTGAATAAACGGAATCAGAACTAAAATCAAACCGCCGATAATGACGTAAACAACGGGCAAATACTGATACTTGCCATTGACCTCGATGGAAATATCATCAACCTTGTTAAGCAACAGGTGGAATTTGAATCCGCCCAAAGACCAAACAAAGAGTAGGAAAGAGAGCATTGCGTATGCAGGCAACAGAAGAACGAGCAAGAAGGACATGAAACCGTAAAGTGCGAACACAGCAGGCCAAGAAATCAAATAAATGATGGCTTGTGTAGCATGCTTTACTTCTTTGCCCTCGCCCCTTACAATTTCGTGCAAATACTTAACGGGAGACGAAACTACCGCAAACAAGAATGCAAGGCCGCCGAATATTGCCGTTGCCATAAAGCTGGCAATGACTACGGGAATCATCAAAATTCCTGTAAACACAGCCAAAGAAGTGGACATAGCTTTGTACTTCTTGAATTTAAATGCCTCTTTGAGCAAGGTGGTCATTTTCTGCAAAAAGTCGATTTCAAACAGGTTCATAACAAAATTCTCCTTTTTTTGATTTTATTTTACTTTATTCTACCACTTAAAGCATAAAATGTCAACAGGTTTTAAAAAAACAAGAACATTTAACTGTTTTTTAGGTTTATAGAAGCAAATATGGTATAAATTTAGCCTCAAAAACAACAAAAACAGCCCTGTGAAAATAATATCACAAGGCTGTATTATTTATTAGCTATTAGCGGAATAAATATAAGAAGTTTGCGACAATATCATCAAAGAATAATTAAGTATCGGATATACTTATAACACAGAAATAATATCCGTCGATTTCGTAATAATACAATGTATTCTCGGGAATGTTACGTTTCTTTTCTGTTAAAACGAATTCTACTTCTCGTGAAGAAGAATATATTTTATACTCATACAGCTTGTCGACCTGGATATCTGTCACATTCAAATGATTTATATATATATTTCTTCCGTTTAATTTGAGTGACGTATGCAAGTCAAGTTGTCCGTTTGATTCAACCAAAAACAGAGCATCTGCCAGCTTTGAATAGGTTTCATCGGCATAATCGGTATAAATATTAAAATATCCTAAGATTTGATATTCTTCATAATCATCTTCGATCGAGCTTTCAAGCGTGGCAATATAGTCCAAGTTCTTGTTTTCTTGCTTTGGTTTATCTAATTGCGGCAGAATGAGCGACACGATCATAAGCAGACAACCAACACAGAAAATTATCCAACCTACTATTCTCCATTTGTTAGTAGATTTTACATGATAATTTTCCGTAATTTCTAACTTTTCCGGGAGCTCTTCCGTACATGCTCCGGAAATGATGTCAAGCTGTTTTTGAGCAAGTGTTGAAAGAACAAGTTTTGGGGCTTTTTCCTTAATATTTTCAAAAAGCACAATCGCTTCATCAACGTCCCCCATCATCCGCTTGGTAACGGCTAACTGATAATAATGGCGCAGGAGAGAAATATAAGCACCGTTCTTCTTTTTTGAATATTTTGCAATGCCTTTTTCCAAAAGAGCACAGACAGACACATAGTCAGCATCGGAAAAATTGCGGTAAAATTCGTATGCCTCTTTATTTTGCTTTTTGATCTTTAAGTTTGGATTGGACTTAAGATAGCTATCAATTCGATCAATATTTTCCTTTAATACTTCATAATCCCCGCGCTCAAAGCAAATGCGGCATAGCAACAGATGTCCGTAAACCCTTTGCTGAACGTTTTTGTGATGTATCAGAATAGAAGAAATGATGTTGTGGGCGGCTTGATAATCGCCGATAGCAAAGCATAAATTCAACTTAAATGAATAGTCATGCCGAAACGGCGGGGCAGAGATGATAGCTGCGTATTTTTCGGCATCGAGCTCTTTCCATAACGAAGGCATAACCGTTACTCTGACAACGAAGACTATGACTAGATACATACATATGTAAAAGCACACAAAATAGAATATGAACCAAAGGGAATCCTCGATCAGCAGAATCGGTAATAATAAAACCAACATCAGGAGCAGCGACAAAATATAATATAGTGCGATAGCTTTCTTCGCGGAATTTTTCTTCATAGTGTCTTTCTCCTTTTTGCAAAAAGCGGCTTGGAAGCCTTATTCCAAGCCGCTTAAAAACCTTATTGTATTATTCCCACTCAATAGTTCCCGTAGGCTTGGGAGTCAAATCGAAGAGAACTCGGTTAATTCCTTCCACCTCGTTGGTGATGCGGGCAACGATCTTATGAAGCACATCGTAGGGTATTTCCTCGATGGTTGCAGTCATAGCGTCCTTGGTATTGACCGCGCGGATTATCGCGGGCCAGCCCTCGTATCTGCTTTCATCCTTCACGCCGACGCTCTTGATATCGGGAATTGCAACGAAATACTGCCATACCTTCTCGGCAAGTCCGCAGTTGTCGAATTCCTCGCGGAGAATCGCATCTGCCTCGCGAAGTGCGTGGAGACGGTCGCGGGTGATCGCGCCAAGGCATCTTACTCCAAGACCGGGACCTGGGAAGGGCTGACGGTAAACCATAGCGTGAGGCAGGCCAAGCGCCTCGCCAACTACTCTGACCTCGTCCTTAAAGAGAAGCTTTACCGGCTCAACGAGCTCAAACTGAAGGTCGTCGGGAAGTCCGCCAACGTTGTGGTGGGACTTGACCGCCTTTTTGCCCTCTGCCTGCTTGATACTCTCGAGAATGTCGGGGTAAATAGTGCCCTG
>SVUH01000044.1 GCA_015063335.1 Oscillospiraceae bacterium
TTGTAAAAAAGCTTGGCAAAAAACTTCAAACCTAAAAAATCCTTTAGTTTAGTTTTCTTTTGCCTACTTTTCTTTTTTAAAAGAAAAGTAGGAGAAAAGTAGGTTAATTGTCGTAATCTATCTCCATGGAGAACAGATCGTCAAAGTAGTCTGCAATATCGTCGAACTCATCGTCGTCGTCAACGGTAACGAGAATTTCCTCATCTCCGTCCTTTGCGAGTTTAAGAATGATATACTCCCACTCAACGTCGCCTACGACTTCCTTTTCCTCTTCTTCTGCGGGAAGAAGAGCTACGTAATGCTCGCCGTTCATTTCATGCTGACCGATTATCTCGAACTCTACCTCTTTTCCGTCCTCGTCCGTGAGGGTAACTATTGCTCTTTCGTTGTTTTCTTCCATTTTTAATATCTCCTTTGAGTTTTTTCTAAATATATTTTATACCAAAACCGTGCCGATGTCAACAAAAACTTGCGTTTTTCTAAATATTCTCACAAAAGCATATCAGACAGCAATACGTTGCTGACAAGTGCGCCCTTATCGGTAAAGGATACGTTTCCGTCGCGGTAATCTATAAATCCTTGAATTATCCAGCCATGAATTTGAGGAAAATCCGCAAAGAAATCTCCCCCGAAGCGCTCGGTGTAATCGTTGAGCGAAATGCCCTCTCTCATACGCATACGAAGCATGACGTACTCCCGCCGCACTTCGTCGCCGCAAACGGCATCGCGCTCACAGCAAATATCGCCGCCGTCCATAAAGGCATCAATATCGCGGGAATTGCCGTATCGCTCGCCGCCAAAATACGAATGCGCGGCAACTCCAAAGCCAATGTATTCGCTACCCAGCCAATATCTTGTATTATGCCTTGATTCTCTACCCGCGCGGGCAAAATTGCTTATTTCATACCGCTCGTACCCCACCGCGCGAAGTGCTTCGCACAAATACAGATACATCTCTGCCTGCCCGTCGTCGTCAGCCACCAAAAGCTCGTCAATTTTTCTTGCAAACGGCGTTCCGTCCTCGATCATAAGTCCGTAAGCCGAAATATGCTCAGGCGAGAGCGAGGTAAGAAGCTCGACGGATTCCCGAAGGCTTTCCATAGTCTGGTTCGGTATTCCGTACATGAGGTCTACACTCATGTTATCAAAGCCTGCCGCGCGTGCATCAGCAAAGCAACGCAAGAATTCTTCCCTGTTATGCGCGCGTCCAAGCAGCCGAAGCTCAGAGTCAAGTGCGCTTTGCATACCCATACTGAGTCTGTTGACGCCATGGGCACGGATTTCCCTGAAATATTTTTCGTCAGCCGTCGCGGGGTTACATTCAAGTGTTATTTCAGCATCCTTAAGAACGTCAAAGCTCTCTCTCACCCCTCCGAGAATACGCCCAATATCGTTCGCCGCCATAAGCGAGGGCGTGCCGCCTCCGAAATACACCGTATCGACCGTGTATTCGTCCGCCGTCCGTCCCGCCGCCGCGATTCGTCTGCGAAGCTCGTCGGCATAGCGCGACATATATTCCCCACTCCTGCCAACAAACGAGCAAAAGTCACAATACCCGCACTTTTTGAGGCAAAACGGGATATGTATATATATTCCAAGCTTCTTTTTCATACTGTTACATTCCTATACTTTATTGCCTTATATTATACCACAGTTCTGCCCTTTTGTAAATAAATATTCTAAAAAAGGGCTGTGTCCATGACACAGCCCTTTTTTATTAATAATAGCCAGTCCAGCCTCCTCCTTGGCTCGGTTTGTTAGAACCACCATTTTCAGTAGAACCACCGTTTTCGGTCGAGCCGCCGTTTTCGGTAGAACCACCGTTCTCGGTTGATCCGCCGTTTTCGGTTGAACCACCGTTTTCGGTCGAGCCGCCGTTCTCGGTTGATCCACCGTTTTCGGTCGAGCCGCCGTTTTCGGTCGAGCCGCCGTTCTCGGTCGAGCCGCCGTTTTCGGTTGAACCGCCGTTTTCGGTCGAGCCGCCGTTTTCGGTCGAGCCGCCGTTCTCGGTTGAACCGCCGTTTTCGGTTGAACCGCCGTTTTCGGTTGAACCGCCGTTTTCGGTCGAGCCGCCGTTTTCGGTCGAGCCGCCGTTCTCGGTTGAGCCGCCGTTCTCGGTTGAGCCGCCGTTCTCGGTTGATCCGCCGTTTTCGGTGGGCTCCGTTGTTTCAGCCGAGGTGGTTTCCTCGGGAGCGGAAGTCTCGCTGCCTCCGGATACACCGCCCTGATTGAAGCAGGAGGTAAAAACAAAACAAACAGCTAATGCCAAAACAAGCATTATAATAATCTTTTTCATAATCATTCTCCCAAATAAGCTTTTTTAATGGTTTCGTCGTTGATAAGGTCGCTTGCCTTACCCTCGGTCATTATAGAGCCCGTTTCAAGAACGTAAACACGGTCGGATATGGACATCGCCTTTTTTGCGTTCTGCTCAACGAGGAGCACCGTCTTTCCGTTCTCACGGAAGGTCTTTATTATCTCAAAGACCTCTGACACAAGCAAGGGAGAGAGTCCCATGGACGGCTCGTCAAGAACTACCATTTCGGGATCGGATAAAAGCGCTCTGCCCATCGCGAGCATCTGCTGCTCACCGCCCGAAAGCGTACCTGCGATCTGCTTTTTTCTCTCGTAAAGACGGGGGAAAAGCTTAAACACAAGCTCCATATTCGCAGCAATCTTTGCCTTATCCTTTTGTGCATACGCTCCCATTTTAAGGTTATCGTAAACGCTCAGGTTCTGGAATATTCTGCGTCCCTCGGGAACGTGAACGAGTCCCATGGTAACTATCTTGTGAGCAGGCACCTTTGTGATATCCTTGCCCTTATAAACGATAGAGCCCTCGGTAGGATGCAAAAGTCCCGTCAAGGTATGCAGCGTCGTGGTCTTTCCCGCGCCGTTTGCGCCGATAAGAGAAACTATCTCTCCCTTTTCGACCTTAAAGGAAATACCCTTGAGCGCACGGATAACACCGTATGACACGTGCAGATCATTAACTTCAAGTAAAATTTCTGACATCTTTGCCTCCTTATTACGTACCGAGATATGCCTTTACGACCTCAGGGTCGTTGAGCACCTCTTGGGTATTGCCCTTAGCAAGCTCCGTACCGAAATTAAGCACCGTCAGCTTCTCGCAAATACCGCCGACAAGACGCATATCATGCTCAATGAGCAGTATGGTGATGTCGAATTTTTCGCGAATGAAGGTAATATCGTCCATAAGCTCCTGCGTTTCGTTGGGGTTCATTCCCGCAGCGGGCTCGTCAAGAAGCAAAAGCTTGGGGTTTGTTGCCATTGCGCGAGCGATCTCGAGCTTTCTCTGCTTTCCGTAGGGAAGATTGGATGCAAGCGTATCGGCATACATATCGAGATTGAACACCTTAAGAAGCTCCATAGCCTCCTCGCGGTATTTTTTCTCCGAGGAAAAATGTCGGGGGAGTCTGAAAACAGACTCAAAAATACTGCAAGGTATCTGATTTCCAAGCCCTACCATTACGTTTTCAAGAACGGTAAGCTTATCGAAAAGTCTTATGTTCTGGAAGGTTCTCGCAATTCCCTTTTTGTTGACCGTCGCAGGCGCCTTGCCCGTTATATCCTCTCCGCAGAGGAACACTCTGCCCGAGGTAGGCTTATAAACACCCGTAAGGATGTTAAATACGGTCGTCTTTCCCGCGCCGTTAGGTCCGATAAGACCGTAGAGCTCGCCCTTTCTGATCTCAAGATTTACGTCATCGACAGCCTTAAGACCGCCGAACTGTATGCAAAGGTGATTTGTCTTTAAGACGATCTCCTTTTCTGCCGCCGTCTCGAAGGATACGTTCTGATCGTTTTCCATATCAAGCATCCTCCTTTACGTTTTTCGCTTTTTTCTTGCTCGCGATCTTGCCCTTGATCTTTTCTACAAGAACGTTCAGATTGTACTTTTCTCTGAAGTTCTTGAGCTGGGGCGCGTTATTATAAATAACGATAACGATAAGAATAAGCGCATATATCAAGTCCTTAAGAACCGCAAGGTTGCCCGTAAGAACGTTCGCAAGGTAGCGGTTAAGGAACGTGATGACCACAGCAGATACAATAGAGCCGTTGATGCTTCCCATTCCGCCGAGAACCACGATAACGAGTATCTCAATGGAATAGTTATAGTCGAACATCTGGCTTGATACGTTAAACTTGGTATAGCTGAACAGAACGCCCGCAATACCCGCAAACGCAGCAGAGATTATAAATCCGAGGAGCTTGTAGCCCGTTATGTTGATACCCGTGGCTCTTGCCGCTATCTCGTTGTCGCGTATAGCCTCGATAGCTCTGCCGTGCTTGCTTCTTATAAGATTCTGTACCACGAAGAGCGTTACGAGAACCATAATAAGACATACGATAAAGAAATATTTCTTTTCGAATCTCGGCGTGGTAAGTCCAACGGGGCCTCCGAAAACAGAGGGGCTGATATTCATAAATACGGTTCTTACTATTTCACCGAACGCGAGCGTTGTGATAGCAAGATAGTCTCCACGAAGTCTGAGGGCAGGAAGTCCGACCAAAAGTCCGCAAAGCGCCGCACTCAAAGCACCGGCAAGAATAGCGATAACGAGCGTCAATACACCGTTGCCGAGCGGCTCTGCAAGAAGCGCCGCCACTTTACCGCCAAGATATGCACCAACGCACATAAAACCGGCATGTCCGAGAGAAAGCTCTCCGAGAAATCCCACCACAAGGCTAAGAGATACCGCAAGAATTATCTTTATGGACATCTCCTCGAGCAATGAGGTGGTAGTTCCCTTAACACCGCCTGCAAAAGTAAGTATAACAAATACGATAAGTACCAGCGCTACTGCCGCGTAGTTTACGTAGTTCTTCAAATTCTTTAATTTAAAGCTCTTCATTATACCTTCTCCCTTCTCTTCTTACCGAGAAGTCCCGCAGGTCTTACAAGGAGAAGTATGATAAGGATAGAAAACTCTATCGCATCGGTATAAGGAGATATAGCGGGAACAGCCTGAGCAAAGCACTCGATCACGCCGAGAAGTATTCCTCCGAGCATAGCTCCGGGGATAGAGCCGATTCCTCCGATAACCGCCGCGGTAAACGCCTTGATACCGGGAAGCGAGCCAAACGTGGGGCTCATAGAGGGAGCCTTGAGCAGGAAGAAAAGGCTTGCGAGAGCTGCGAGCATAGAGCCTATTGCAAAGGTTATCATTATAATGTTATTTACGTTGATACCCATAAGCTGCGCCGCACCCTTATCCTCGGAAACCGCTATCATAGCGCGTCCCGTCTTTGAGTATTTTACAAAAAGACTGAGCGCTACCATTACGACTACCGAGCAAGCAAGCGTAATTATAGTGGAGTAGCTGATGGCAAGTCCGCCTATGTTGAGCATTTTGCCGTCGATACCGAGCTTGTCTGCGATAGTAACGAACTTAGGCGCAGAACCGAATATCATCTGCGAGATGCTCTGCAAAAGATAGCTGACGCCGATAGCGGTAATAAGCACCGCCAAGGGAGACGCGCCGCGAAGCGGCTTGTACGCCAGCCTTTCAACAACGATACCGAGCAGCATACAGAATATCATAGCGGCAACTATCGACACAATGGGGTTTATGGGAAGGAAGAGCAATATTGCATAGCCGCCGACCATTATTATATCGCCGTGCGCAAAGTTAAGCATCTTCGCGATTCCGTAAACCATCGTGTAGCCAAGCGCGATCATGGCATATATTCCGCCAAGGCTCAGACCGTTTACAAGTGTGGTTAAAAATTCCATAGTATTTCCTTCAATATATGATACTATATGAGAAAATAATTGCCAACGCAAAAAGCACCGGCAATTATTTTCTATATTATCGCTTTTTTAAAGCCTTGATCAAGCGTTCTTCTCTTTTACGATGTACTTGATAGCTTCCTTAACGACAGTTCCGTCCTCGCTCCAGCTGATATAGGACTTCTCTGCATCTTCGCACTTACCGGTGATTCCTCTGAACTCAAAGCTGTCGCTGTTGAATACTTCCTTGAGGATCTCACACATATCGGATGCGCTCGTGTCAGCGTTTACTTCCTTACCGTTAGCAACTGCAACCTTGAGTGCTTCGTAGATAGCGTATACGCAGTCGTAAGCAGCAGCTCCGAACTGGTTGAGAGGCTCCTTGGTTTCGTCGTACTTGTCGTTGTACTTCTGAATGAACTCAGCAGCAGGTCCCTCGGTTGCGGTGGAGTTGAAGTGAGAGAGCATACTGATCTCCTGAGGAATGGAGTTGATGTCAAATCCCTCGATAGCATCGATACCGTCAAATCCGTCACAGCCGTAGTAGGTGGTGATGGAGTTCTGAACGTTCTTTGCCTGAGTCATGAACTGAGAAGCGGGGGTGTAGTAAATAGGCATAAATACTACTTCGCAATCCTTAAGAGTTGCGATCTGAGAATCGAAGGTAGAAGCCTCACCCGTGAAGTTTGCTTCCTTAAGGTCAGCATTGAAGGAGTCTGCAAGGTTAGCCTTGAAGTTGTTGTAGATACCTACGGAGTACTCGTCGTCAGCCTTGTAGAAGATACCAACCTTCTTGCCTGCGTAAGTCTCGTTGAAGAACTTAGCAGCAGCAGTACCCTGGTTAGAGTCTGCAAAGCACATCTGGTAGCCGTTTGCGAACTCAGGGATCGCGTCACCGGTTGCAGAGGGCGTAAGGAAGAATACGTTGTCTGCCTTGGAAAGGTTCTTGAACTCAAGACCGGGCTTGGTGGTTACAGTTCCGAGAGAAACCTGCATACCGTCCTCGATAAGGCCGTTGTAAAGGTTCTCAACGTTCTCTGCCTTGTGCTCGTCATCACGCATGTCGAGCTTGAACATAACGCCGTTAAGTCCGCCTGCCGCGTTGATCTCGTCAACTGCGAGCTGTGCTGCGTTTCTAACTGCGATACCGTAGATAGAAGCGCCGCCGGTAAGAGGACCGGTAAGTCCGATAACGATTGCGTCCTCGCCGTCGTTCTTGTTACAAGCTACCATGCAGCCTGCAAGCATAACGAAGCAAAGGCACAGGCACAATACTTTTGCAAATGCTTTTTTCATGTCAAACACCTCATATGTTTTTATAATTTTTTATGTAGAGAAACATTCCTCACCATAATTACATTAATAATATCACAACCCTTGTCATTTGTCAAGACTTTTTGGAATTTATTTTTTCTCGCCCCTAAAAAAACGCAGTTTGACTTTTTAACTGATGCAGTGTGCAATTTAATGAAATCCTGCTCTGCAGGATCAAATCCAAACAAGTTTGGATGAAATCTTCGGCGTACCGCCTCAGATGAAATTAAATCCGCCTTTCCTGTCTCCTACGGCTCGGTCACGCTCGCGTTCTGACAACGCACCGCGTTGTCATTCCTTGCGCTCGCGCCACTTCGCTACCCCGCGAATGCGGGATTTCATCGCGAAGCGATTTCACCCAACGCAGTTGGATTTATCCCGTCCAAAAGGACGGATTTAGTTGAAAAAGCGACAAAATTCTATCGAATTTTGTCGCTTTTTCTTGGCCTACCCGACAGGATTCGAACCTGCGACCTCAAGAGTCGGAGTCTTGCGCGCTATCCAGCTGTGCCACGGGTAGATGTACTGATTATTATACATCTTTTAGCCATTCAAGTCAAGGGA
>SVUH01000045.1 GCA_015063335.1 Oscillospiraceae bacterium
ATAACTCTTTGACGAGATCTCGTATTTCGCACTTCGCAATGCTTTGTACAATCTCTCTTGTTGTTCAATTTTCAATGATCCTCGCCGTCCCCTCTTAGCGGACAGCTTGACTATTATACCACACCGCTTTAGCTTTGTCAAGAACTTTTTTCAATTTTTTTCAAAAAAATTTTGTATTTCCTCGCACCTTCTTTCGAAACAACTCAAATCAAGTAAAAAACTGTAACATTATCACTACTTTCGCCATGTCGACACATTTCTGTTGACTTTAATTACTGTTTATGGTAAAATTATCGTACATTATTTATATAGCTTTTCACCGGAGGTCGAATTTGAAAAAACAAATTATCATAGGCGCGCTTCTCACTCTGCTTCTTCTGCCATGCGCATTGTTGATGTCATCATGCAATAAGGAATGCTCGCATACCTATATGACGCAAACCGTAGTGGAGCCTACCCACGAAAAGCAGGGGCGCACCGTATATTACTGCCTTGACTGCAAATACGAATACAGCACCGACTACGTACCCCCCCTCGGGCACACACTCCATCAGGAAACACATCTGCCAACCTGCACCGAGCAGGGATATACCTACAACTATTGCCGTTGCGGATATCATTACACGTCGAATTTCGTCCCGCCAACGGGGCACACGCTGACCATAACAGAGGTGGCGGCGGACTGCAACGCGGAGGGATACAAAATAGCTGACTGCGGAGTATGCGGCACTCACTACACCTTTGACACCGTCGCCCCCCTTGGGCACGAGCTGAAAGCTACCACGACACACGTCGCAACCTGCAAGCAAAACGGTAGCACTACCTACGTTTGTGAGCGTGAGAGCTGTGAGTTTGCCTACGTCGGCGATTACGTATTCTATTCCGATCTTTTCGAGGGCGCATATACCTCTAATACGACTGCTCTCGCAAAGGGAGTTGACACCTCAAAGCACAACCACAACAAGGATGACAAGGGCGATCTTCTTCCCCTTGACTGGAATGGCATAAAGGCGGCAGGAATCGATTTCGCGATCTTGCGACTCGGGTACATGGGCTCGGGCAACGTAGGTCAGATAGATCCGGTTTTTGAAATGGACTATTCCGATGCCAAGGCGGCAGGGCTTGACGTAGGTGCTTATTTCTATTCCTACGCCCGCACCGTCGAGGACGCTCGCGCCGAGGCGGAGTTTGCTTTGACGCTTCTTGAGGGAAAGACCTTTGAATATCCCATTTACTTTGACATCGAGGACAAGAGCCAGGAGGGGCTTGACCGCCAGCTGCTCACCGATATTTGCGTTGAATTTTGCTCCATTCTTCAAGAGAACGGCTATTACGCTTCAATATACACGAATAACACCTGGCTGAGTACACTTCTCCAAAAAGATAAGCTCGCAACGCTGTTCGATATCTGGTACGCTCGCTACGACAGTATAGGATACGTAATAAACGAAGACAGCTGGGAGGAAAGCTTTGGCACGCAGATGGTAATGTGGCAGTTCTCGGCAACGGGACAGATCGAGGGAATGGATCTTGGAACACAAAACGACTACATCGATCTCAATTACGTATATAAGGATTACCCGACGCTCATAAAATCAATGGGCTACAATAATTTCTCGTTGGATAAAAACTCCGCAGAGCTTGATAAGCAACAAATAATCTGATCAATTTATACGCAAAAGCCGCTTTCACTATCGTTTTTGATAGCAAAAGCGGCTTTTTTGTATTATTTTTATCTTAGTATTTTTTTGTTCTATGCTAAAGGTAGCGAACCAATTTTTATATTTTGTTTGGTACTGTTAAGTCTCCATCCGTGCAATAGATCGTTCCAATACTGCTGTTTGAGTTCCAAAATTCGTTCGGGTCGATTTCATTCCAGCGTGCCATAGTTCCTTTGAAGGTTACGCCCGTAAGTGCGGTGCAGCCGTTGAATGCGCTATATCCCATGTTTGCAAAGTCACTGCCTATCGACGCGCTCGTGAGCCCCGCACAACCCCAAAATGCATAGCCGCCGATGCTCGTTACGCTGTCGGGTATTACTATGCTAACAAGTCCGATACAGTCATAGAACGCATTTTCTCCAATGCTCGTTACACTTCCGTCATCGGGAATAATACTGTTTTTGCATCCCGCCACAAGAGTTTTGCTTTCCGTCTCGATAAGGCAGTTGCCGATGCTCTTATATACCGTATTTCCCTCAAGCACGGTAATGCTTTCAAGCTCCGTGCAACCGGAAAGCAGAGAGCCGCCGATGCTCGTTACGCCCGCGGGTATAGTGATGCTCTTGAGCGCCGCACAGCCATAAAAGGCGTAGTATCCAATGCTCGTTATGGTGTTGGGCATTGTAATACTCGTAAGCCCCGCACAGTCCTTGAACGCATTGCTTTCAATGCTCGTTATGCTCTTGCCGTTGTATTCGGAGGGGATAACGACCTCCGTAATGTTTTCTGCCGTAAATGCGGATACGCCATACGTTCCGTCCTCAAGGACGATAAGCTCAAGTCCGCCAGGACCCTCTACTATGTCGCCCTCCTCTTGGTCTTGCTTATCTTCCTTATCTTCCTTGTCTTCCTTTTCACCTTGCGTATCTTGGGTGCCTTGGGTATCTTGAGCGCCTTGATCGTCGTTGTCGCCCGACGTACCGAAGCAAGCGCTAAAGATGCAGAAAAGCGCTAACAAAACTGTTATCGCCAAAATGACCGAAATTGATTTTCTAAAAGCTTTCATATTTTTCTCCTTTTAATAAAAAATAAATTGCACAATCAAAGCGCATCGCTGTTTTTTACAAGCAAATTATATCATATTTTTTTCTAACCGTCAAGATGTTTGTCCTAATTATGCAGAAAGCATGTTTAATATCCCCCGATGATGGCAAAAATAGTATTGCAAAAAAATCACAAGGAGGATATAAAAATGAGTGTTAAACGGGGGGATATTTATTACGCCGATCTGAGCCCCGTGGTCGGCTCGGAGCAAGGAGGCTTGCGCCCTGTGCTTATAATACAAAACGACGTTGGCAACAGATACAGTCCGACGGTCATCGCCGCCGCTATTACATCGCGAATGGGAAAAACGCGCCTCCCCACACACATCGACATATATGCAGACAAGGCAGGGCTTGCCAAGGACTCCGTTATACTGCTCGAGCAGATTCGGACTCTGGACAAGCGCAGACTAAAAGAGAAGATGGGACACCTCGACGACGACGTTATGAACTGTGTAAACACTGCTATTGCCGTAAGTTTCGGGCTTGACGCGTCCGCCACTTCTCCGATACCGCACGCAACAGCGGCCCCGTCCGCGCCCTCACCTGCCGCAACGAATGATTTTCCCGCAGCCTTTTAAAATGCAAAACGAGCAGAAGCACTGTGTTGCTACTGCTCGTTTTCTTTATTTACATTTCAGCGAAAGATATGCCTCGTTTATCTCGCTCGCAGAATATCCGTAGCGCGACATGGCGGCAAATATTCTTTGCTTTTCGCGCAAGTCGTCGGCAATTTTGGTTTTGCGCTTTTGCATGAGTCTTAGGCAGTTATCGGCGTAGTCCACTCCCGCCTCCTCAAGCCCGCTCATAGCAAAAGCAACTGCCTCCGAGGAATAGCCCTTGGCAAACAGCTCCGCTGTTATGCGGCGCTTTCCCCAAAGCTTATCAAGACATTTTTGAGCCTCTCTGAGCGCGTCTCGCTCCGCGTTCATAACGCCCATAGAGGATATTTCCATAACCGCCTCGGCGGCTATCTCCTTGTCAAATCCCTTTGCCGAAAGCTTTATGCGGAGCGCCTTTTCGGAGCACGCGCCATAATTCAAGAGCGCCACTCCTCGTTTGACTGCACTCCAAACCTTTGCCTCTCTTGCAACCGTCTCGTAAACGTCCGCCGTAGTCTCTCCCTTTTCGAGTCCCATAACGAGATATTTTCGAGACGAGATCATAAAGCTCTCTCTTTGAATGTGCTCCGTGCCGTCACCGCGTATCTCAAAGGCAATCCTTATCTCCTCGCCCGCGTTCACAGCACCAATGGATGTTATAAAAACGGTCATTAAAGATCGTCCTCGCCCATTGTACGGATATCGAACTCGTCGTCATCCTCGTCAAGCTCAAATTCGTCTTCCTTATCGGCAAGCTTATCCTTCATGCTTCTTATCTTCATGTCAAGCTCGGCAAGCAGCGCGGGATTGCTCTCGATAAGCTTTCGCACGTTATCCTTACCCTGCCCTATACGCTCACCGTTGTAGGAGAACCAAGAACCGCTCTTCTTTATTATATCAAGTGCGATACAATAATCTATGATCTCACCCGAGCGCGAGATTCCCTTGCCGTAGAGTATATCGAACTCTGCGACCTTGAAGGGGGGAGCCACCTTATTTTTGACTATCTTGCAGCGCACGTGGTTACCTATGATCTCGCTTCCGTTCTTTATCTGGTCCTGCTTGCGGACGTCGATACGGACGGACGCATAGAATTTAAGCGCACGACCGCCGGGAGTTGTCTCGGGATTTCCGTACATAACTCCGACCTTTTCACGAAGCTGGTTGATAAACACGACGACAGCGTTGCTCTTGGAAATTACTGCGGAGAGCTTTCTCATAGCCTGCGACATAAGTCTCGCCTGAACGCCTACCATCGCCTGTCCCATGTCTCCCTCGATCTCCTGTCGCGGAACGAGCGCGGCAACCGAGTCAACGACTACGACGTCGATAGCGCCAGAGCGCACGAGCGCCTCGGTAATATCAAGCGCGTCCTCACCGCAATCGGGCTGAGAAACGAGAAGATTTTCAATATCGACTCCGAGCGCCTTTGCGTAAACGGGATCGAGCGCATGCTCCGCGTCGATAAACGCCGCCTCGCCGCCCGCCTTCTGCACCTCTGCTACTATATGGAGAGCAACCGTAGTCTTACCCGAGGACTCAGGTCCGAATATCTCAATAATTCTTCCGCGCGGAACTCCGCCTATGCCGAGCGCGACGTCAAGCGCGATAGAGCCCGTACTGACTGCCTGCACCTCCATGTGCGAGTTCTCACCGAGCTTCATTATCGTACCCTGTCCGAAATCCTTTTCGAGCTGAGCGATCGCAGTTTTAAGAGCTTTTTTCTTTGCGTCCTTATCGCTGTCACGCGGTATCATATCCATTTTCTTTTTAGCAGTTGCCATTCCAAAAATCTCCCAATTAAAATTCATTACGGCACCATTATACACCCACAGCTCATATTTGTCAAGCGTTTTTGCAAAAATAATTCCAAAAACGGAAAATTTATTTCTTTTAAGCATTTCAACAAAGGGCGCTATAACTTTAAAATTCCGCAAATAGAAGATTAGACCACAAAATACCCTCTTACAAAAAGCTCAGTCCAGATTATTCACTTGTAGGGGTCGACGTAGCGGAGCGGCGCGAGCGCAATGAATGACAACACGGGGTGTTGTCGAACGCGAGCGTGACCGAGCCGCAGCGAGACCCTCGGCGACCCGAGAAAATATCGGTACACGCGAATAAAATTTTACAACCTAAGGCTCTTGTAACAATAAGCCTTCCCCAGTGGGGGAAGGTGGCATTGACGAGCCGATGGTGCGAGTCAATGACGGATGAGGTGTTAAAGAATGAATTGAATATACGACACCTCATCCGTCACTCGCAAAGCTCGTGACACCTTCCCCCGCTGGGGAAGGCTCACGCTGACGGAAGTTTTTCGCGATTTCAAACGGGTCGCCGAGGACGTCGACCCCTACAAGCGTTTTTCCTGCGTTAAGCTTATTCTTTTATTATCAACATGCCTTTTCCTTAGGGCAGATAACCTTAATTTGCAAAAAGCGAGGTGCGGTTGCACCTCGCTTTTTGAATTACTGCTCTCCGTCGCTGCAAGCGTATTCGGAGACATCTATTTTTTTAAGCTCCGCTTCGGAGATCTTGCCCTTGGTCTTTTCGTAATACGCCACGTTGTTACGCACCATAAAAGCGAACTGCGCGGCGGGAGTACGGCGCTCCTTTTCAGCTACGAAAAGAAATTTGCGCAAAAGCTCGTCCGAAACACGGAAATCTACGTTATATCCCTGCTTCATTGTCTTTCCTTATTTCTTGCCGTTCTTCTTGTCGGACTTTTTGTTGGTCTTCTTGCCGTTCTTGTCATTCTTCTTATCGGACTTTATCATAATAACCGCAAACACGATTATTCCCGCGATAACGAGAGCGAATATCACGATAGCTATAATGTATCCGACCTTGCTGCCCGTGGGACGTCCCTCTCCCTCCTCTACGGGCTCTGTCTCGGCGGGCGCCTCGGTCGCAGCCTCGGTTTCTACTGCTATCGCGGTATACGTAACCGTAACTTCTTCGTTATCGGCGTGCGTTCCCTCGATCACAGCCCTGTCCGCGGTGTATCCCTCAATTGTAGGGCTGGCTTTGTAGTATGGCGCACCCAAAAGTCCGGGGATTATTTCGGTCTGTGGCGCGGTAACTCCTTCAGGAACCACATAGGTTATCGTCAGAGTAACCTCCTCGGTCGTAGCCGCGATATACTCGATCTTGTTCACGTCAATCGCACAACCGTTATTAAAGGGATCCTGCACAACTCTGTCGATCTCTTCAATAGGAACAATAAGCTTGCCGTCACTTGCAGATGCATCGTTCATAACGAACGTCGTAAGATTGGAGCAGCCCATAAACGTACCGCCCATAAGCTTTTCGAGCGCAGTTGACATAATGTACGCCTGCTCAAGCTTCGCGCAAAGCGCGAAAGCGCGGCTTCCAATAGTCGTTACGCCCGCGGGAACGAATATGTTCTTGAGCGAGGTGCATGCCTCAAAGCAGCTGTCACCTATGGACTCAAGTCCCACGGGAAGATCTATTGCTTCAAGAGAGGAGCAGAAAGCAAACGCGCCCTTGCCAA
>SVUH01000008.1 GCA_015063335.1 Oscillospiraceae bacterium
CACCGTGGGTGTATGCGGAAATGTCGGTGATCTCCTTTGCCTGAACCCACTTGCCCTCTTCGGGAATAGGTGCAGGACCGTGGTTGGGGCCCTTAGCTACGACGCACATCTTTGCAACTTCTGCGCTCATAGCGTATTCGCAAGAAAATTCTTTGCTCATTTTTTTATCTCCTTTTGATTAAAAAATTATAACTGTTTTATAAGTCCGTGTCTTTTTCTTTTTTACTTTACGATCTCGCCGTAAACCGCGCCGAACGCGCAAGCCGCATTGGACTCGTCGGTATCGATATGCATAGCGAGAGCGTAAGAATCGCTTACGCGAGCTACAACGTCGTCAAAGATCAAGGGACGAGCAGTATCAAGGCGAACCTTAACGATATCCTTATCCTTAACACCAAAAACCTCAGCGTCGGCAGTGGTCATATGTATATGACGCTTTGCGGCGATAACGCCTTCCTTAATTTCAACTCTGCCGCAGGGGCCCTCGATAATGCAGCCGACGCTGCCTGCAACGTCACCCGACTCTCTTACGGGAACACCTGCAAGTCCGATAGTTCTCGCATCGGTCAGAGAAAGCTCAACCTGGTCTGCGCTTCTTTCAGGACCAAGAATACTTGCCTTGAGCGAGCCCTTAGGACCTATAACGGTAACCTTTTCCTCGCATGCAAACTGTCCGGGCTGGCTGAGGTCCTTTTTGTTCGTCAGAGCGTAGCCCTTACCGAAAAGCACATCAACTGTTTCTCTGGTAAGATGCACGTGTCTGGCAGAAGTTTCAATCAAAAAATTCGCCATTGTAAATACCTCCAAAAAATTAAATAAATAGCTTGCAAAACAATTTCGCAACTATAATTATAACATATTTTTTTTCGCTTGTAAAGGTTTAATTCCGAGTTTTTCCGCAAATAATATTAAAAAATTCACTTTTTTGGAGGAAGTCATGACAAACCAAGACAAAAACACGTCAGATGCGCCCGTTTGCGACGGCTCGGTAGTAACAGAAAGTGCCGACGGCAAAATACACTGCCTTTCAATAATCGGGCAGATCGAGGGGCACTATATCCTGCCCGAGGGGCAAAAGGCAACAAAATACGAGCATTTAATACCCCTACTTGTCGATATAGAGGAAAGTCGCGAAATCGACGGGCTTTTGATAGTGCTCAACACGATGGGCGGCGACGTCGAGGCGGGACTCGCGCTTGCGGAAATGATCGCCTCCATGAAAAAACCAACCGTTTCTCTCGTCCTCGGCGGCGGTCACTCCATAGGTGTGCCGCTTGCCGCGTCTGCCAAACGCTCGTTTATCGTTCCGTCGGCAACCATGACCATTCACCCCGTCCGCATAAACGGACTCGTTATCGGCGTGCCACAGACGTTCCACTACTTCGACGAAATGCAAAAGCGCATAATCTCGTTTATCTGCGATCATTCCAAGGCATCTCCCGAAAAAATAAGGGAGCTTATGATGCGTCCCGACGAGCTTGCGACCGACGTGGGCTCAATAATCGACGGCGACGAGGCGGTAAGATACGGAATTATAGACAAGGTCGGGGGCCTTAGTGACGCGCTCGACGAGCTTAAAGAAATGATAAAAGAATCAAAAAAATAAAGAACGGTGAGTCGCTTCGCGACTCACCGTTCTTTATTTTCACCATTCGTAAAAAACAGCTCTCTCCATATTTTTCTTGTTTGGAGCATGTAACGATATCATTTTCGTTCCGTCAAGGCGCTCAAAACGCATCGCGTGACCGCCGTCGAAATCGAATCGGCTTCCGCCGTGATTCCATTTGCCGAGCAACGAATCGCTCCATGCATCAAGCACCAAATATCTTCCCTGATAAAAGGACGACCACATCATCTTAGTTTTTCCGTCCTCAAGGTACACAAACGGAGCGTCGATGACGTAAGCCTTATCGTACCCCTTAAGCTCGCTCACGTTCGGGTTGTCCGAGGCACGGAACAAGAGAATAGGCTCGCTTACGGCTTCCTTCAAATCCTCCGAAAGCTGCAGCGCGCAGATCTCTCCGCCGCCCAAAAATCTCTATCTGCCCAGAAGTCGTGCTTGCTTGCGTCGAATATTACCTTCGGCTCTTCAAAATTTTCAAGATCGAGCGTGCGGTATACCGAAAAAGAATTTTTCGCAACTATCTTGTCCTCCACAAGCGCGGTCGTTCCGTACATATAATAGCACCCGTTTTCAAAATCCGTATAAATAAAAGGATCGCGAATTCTTATGTCTGCTTTTTTAACATTTCAAACCTCTGTGTGCTTTAATATATTTCTGTCAAGAGCTTTATTTGATCGGCACCTCGGCTGTCTTCTCGGCGTCCATTCTCTCAAAGTATGCGTCCGTTTCTTCCTCTGCAGCAGCGACTCTCTCGCCTATTCCGTCCTCGTAAATATCCTCATACTTAAATTCAAGAATGCAGAATTCGTCTTGCACCGTATCCTCTGCGCCGAGTACTCTTAAATTCAAGTCTACGCTGTAAAAGGTCACTCCCGCCGCATCCATTATCCGTCTTACGTCGAGCAGTATCTCAGCCGCCTTTGAGGAGTCTGCGCGGTCGGTATCAATATAAAGCACAAGCGTGCCGTTGGTCTTTCCAAGCTCGTCAATATCGTACTCCGCGCCGTTGATAAGCTCGTCGCGGCTTATCGTGCTTTCGGGAATTTGCTCTCCGGCCTCACGGTCAAACTCAAGATTACCGTAAGCGATATGGCACTCATAAGGAAAATCCTTGCTCTCCAAAACAGCGCCGACTCTCGATCTGTAAAGAAGAAAAAGACGGTCTGAGACGTTAGCGCGCTCCGCGACGCGGTACTCGTAGTCGTCGCGCTCTATGCCGCCAAACGAATTAAGATAAACGGTAAAATCACCGTCAAGGTGTTCCTCGGAGCTTACGTAAGCGTGGTAGCATCCGTCCTTGAAGCTGTACCTTACATCCTCTATACCGTAGCCCTCCGAGGGATAGTTCTCCTCGACGTACTGTCCTGCGACAATCCTTGCGACAAGGCGAGATAGGGGATTACCGAAGAACGCATTTGCGAATAGGCACGCGCACAAAGTAAGCAGCGTAACGAGAACTGAAATCACTATTAAAATTATTCTTTTCTTCACAGTTTTATCTCCTTTCCTCCCTCAGTCAAGCATATTATAACATACCCTCTATATCTTGTCAAGTGCAAGCAAAAAGGCAATTTCATGACAGATTAAGCCTCTGCCTTGAAATTGCCTTATATTATTTAACTTTTTTATCTTTGATCGAGCGGTATGTAATCTATGGGGGTTGCTATGCACTTATACGCGGGACGGATAATTCTTTTTGCCGTCTGAGTTTCCTCAATTCTGTGCGCGCACCAGCCCGATACACGAGCGATCGCAAACAAGGGGGTGTACATTTCGGGGGGAATGTCAAGCATGCGGTAGACAAGTCCCGAATAAAGGTCTACGTTTGCGCACATGGGCTTGTTGTTGCCCTTGAATTCCTTGAACACCTCGGGAGTGATACGCTCAATACCCTCAAGCAGCTTGAAGTCCTCTCCGTAGCCCTTCTTGACTGCAAGATCGTGAGCGTACTTTTTAAGCATGATAGCTCTGGGGTCGGACTTGGTATAGATCGCGTGTCCCATTCCGTATATCTTTCCGTCGCCGATCTCTCCGCTGAGTATCTTCAAAAGCACAGCCTTGATCTCGTCATCGTCGTTAACGTCATTTATCATGGGGCGGATCTTGTCGAACATCTGCTGAACCTTTATGTTAGCACCGCCGTGAAGCGGGCCCTTAAGCGAGCCGATGCCCGCAGCGATCGCCGAATAGGTATCCGTTCCTGACGAGGACAGCACGCGGCACGCAAAGGTAGAGTTGTTTCCGCCACCGTGCTCAGCCTGTATTACCATACAAAGGTCAAGCAGTCTTGCCTCCTCCTCGGTAAAGGTCTTAGTCGAGCGTGAAATTCTCAAAAAGTTCTCAGCGCTCGAAAGTCCTGCCTTGGGAGTATGTATGTTAAGGCTCTTTCCGTGGAAATACGTGCGATATACTCTATAAGAGTTTGCCGCGATGACGGGAAGCTTTGCTATAACATCTATACTCTGACGAAGCGTGTTTTCAAGGCTCGTGTCGTCGGGATTTTCGTCGTAGGCATAAAGAGCGAGAACGCTCATCGCCATCTTATTCATTATAGAGGGAGAGGGCGCATTCATTATGACGCTCTCGGTAAATCCTGCGGGGAGACGTCTCCTTTCGTCCAAAAGCGCGCAGAAATCATCAAGCTCACTTCTGTTAGGCAGCTTTCCGAAAAGAAGAAGATAAATACATTCCTCAAATCCGAATCTGTTTTCAGACGTAAATCCTTCTATAAGCGAGGTCATATTCAAGCCTCTGTACTCGAGTTTTCCCTCGTCAGCAAGCTTTTCACCCTCGTAAACGATGTAGCCGTGCGCGTTACCGATATTAGTAACTCCCGCCATAACTCCCGTTCCGTCCATTTCGCGAAGTCCGCGCTTAACTCTGTAACTCTCAAACTTCTCGGCAGGTATATTGTTGGCATTCTTTGCCTCGTCCACCAAGCGCGAAAAGATCTCTTCGGTACTATATTTTTTGTCCATACATTCCATAATGTACACCTCATGTAAAAATATCACATTTTATTATTATGTTATTATATCACAATATTATCATTTTTGCAAGTATGAAAATAAAAAAATTCAAATCTTATTTTCAAAAAGAATGAAATCGTGTATTTTTTCTCAAACCGTACTACTTATTTTTAGCCTTAAGTAAACTTTAACATAGGGCCAAAGGAGGAATTATTTTATGGAATACACACCGTTCAATAACCGATATACCGATACCGTTGCTCTCCCCGAGGGCACTTTGCTGTGCTTCGTTGATATTCCATCGGCAGAGGGTGCAAAAAAATTCAACAGCTTTTACCAAAAAATAAGCGAGCGATGCATAAAATACTGCAAGAGGAAGCTTGTATCCCGTCTTTATGTATTTGGCGGCGCTCATACATATTCTTACAGAGTATCCTGCAAAATCCACAAAACAGACGTTGGCTTTTCCGTAGCGCTTACTGCTTGTCTGTCCGACAGAAGCGCATACAAAATGCTTGCTGTCCACAGAGAAACACATCTTTGGAATTCGGATCTGTCTGTTATCAGACTGCAAAAGGAGAGTAACGCGCGCAGATAGAATATAAAAGACAGCGCCAGCATACATTTTTATTATCGAATTTATTATCGAAAAAGACTTGGAGGACATAAAAATGGCAGCGCAAAATGGCAAAGGCAGGCGCTTGGGACTTACAGACAGAGAGGTGCTGGAGTCTCGCGAGAGGCACGGTGCAAACGTACTCAAAACAAGAAAAAGAAAGAGCTTTGTCAGACGTTTTTTTGAAAATCTCGGAGATCCGGTGATACGTATTCTGCTCGTCGCTCTGTGCGTAAACCTCATTTTTGTATTTAAGGGCGGGGATATTGCGGAAACTATCGGTATTGCGATTTCCGTGTTCTTGGCAGCGTTTATCTCGGCGCTCTCGGAGCACGGCGGAGAATCCGCCTTTAGACGCCTCTCAAACGAATGCCAAAATCAAAAATACCGCGCCGTGAGAAACGGCGCGGTCACTCCCGTTCCTATTGAGGAGTTGGTCGTAGGCGACTTAGTGCTTATCGAGGCAGGTGAAAAAGCGCCTGCCGACGGCTACATGTTGAGCGGCAGAGTATCAGTAGACCAGTCCGCAATAACGGGCGAGAGCCGCGAGGTCACCAAGGAGCCGACGGCAAAAAGAGAGCCCTCTCCGTCCTCGCGCGGCACGCTATTAAGAGGTTGCACGGTGCTCTCGGGCGAGGCGCAGATGGAGATCTTCGCGGTCGGAGACGAAAGCTTTCTTGGGAAAATATCTATTGAGGTGCAAGCCGACACAAGAGAAAGTCCGCTGAAAATAAGGCTCACAAGGCTTGCAAAGCAGATAAGCCGACTCGGCTACGTTGCCGCCTCCCTCGTCGCACTTGCCTTTCTTTTTAACTGCTTTGTCATAGACAGCGGCTTTGCGTGGGAGCTTATGCGCTCAAAGCTTTCCGACGTTCCCTATCTTCTCGAAAAGCTTTTGCATGCTTTTATGCTCGGACTTACAGTGATAGTGGTTGCCGTCCCAGAGGGACTACCAATGATGATCGCGGTGGTCTTATCGTCAAATATCAAGCGAATGGTGCGCGACAACGTGCTCGTCCGCAAGCCCGTGGGCATCGAAGCCGCAGGCAGCATGAACCTTCTCTTTACGGACAAAACGGGAACCCTTACAGAGGGAAAAATGCGCCTTGACTGCATAGTAATGCCCGATGCCACCTCGGTAATCTCTCCCGCCGCGCTCTTTTCGCGCTCACCGACGCTCGGCGCTCTTTACGAAAGCTCCTGCCGCTATAACACCATGTCAGAGGCGACGCGCTCGCAGGTAGTCGGCGGCAACGCCACCGACAGAGCGCTTCTTTCCTCGGTGCTTTCCATGCGCGAAGCTGAAAGGCTTACCGTTTGCGCGAAGCTACCCTTTGACAGCAACATAAAAATGTCGGCGGCAGAGGTACGAGGGCGCGCGGAGCGCTACGTGCTGGTAAAGGGTGCCCCAGAGCGTCTTTTGCCGCACGTCGCGGGCTGCATACTCCCCGACGGCACTATCTCTGATTTTTCCCCATATCGCAGACGTTTCGAAGAAAAGCTTGCGGCTCTCGGCGCTGACGGCAAGCGCGTGCTGTTGATCGCCAGAGCCGACGCAATGCCGACAGCGAGGGGAATGTGCCCACTCACGCTCGTTTGCGCCGTATCTCTTGCCGATCCCTTACGTCCGCAAGCGCGCCGCTCCGTGTCGGAGCTTCACACCGCGGGCATCGGAGTTGTTATGATAACGGGTGACGGAAAGGAAACCGCTTCGGCTATTGCCCGAAAGTCGGGAATAATACACGGAGAAAGAACGCTCGTGCTTGAAGGCATTGATCTTACACGCATGAGTGACGCAGAGATCGCGAGGGCTCTGCCCCGACTTGCCGTGATAGCACGCGCCCTGCCGACAGACAAAAGCCGACTTGTCCGCATAGCGCAATCCCTTGATCTTGTCGTCGGAATGACGGGCGACGGAATAAATGACGCGCCCGCCCTGAAAGCGGCGGACATCGGATTTTCCATGGGAAGCGGAAACGACGTAGCGCGCGACGCGGGCGATATAATAATACTCGACAACGACCTTGCCTCAATAGTAAAGGCTGTACTCTACGGCAGAAATATTTTCAAAAGCATAAGAAAATTTATAACGCTTCAGCTGACCATGAATTTTTGCGCCGTCGGCGTTTCCATGATAGGGCCGTTCATAGGTATAGAAGCGCCCGTCACCGTCGTCCAGATGCTTTGGATAAACATAATTATGGATACGCTCGGCGGACTTGCGTTTGCAGGAGAGGCGGCATCTGTGCTTTGCATGAAAGAGAAGCCAAAGCGCCGCGACGAGCCTATTTTAAACGGCTACATGATAAATCAGATATTGGTGCTCGGAGGCTTTACCGTTGCGCTTTGCATTTTCTTTTTGACCTCTCCCGACGTCTGCCTCCTTTTCAGGTATTCAAGCGACAAGCTTATACTCCTCACTGCATTTTTTGCGTTGTTTATATTTACCTCCGTATTCAATTGCTTTAACTGCCGCTGTGACAGGCTTAAAATGCTTTCGGGAATTTCAAAAAATCCCGCCTTTATCGCGATCATGATACTTATTCTCGCCGTTCAGATCGCCTTTATCTATCTCGGCGGAAGCGTCTTGCGTACGTCTCCCCTTACCGTGGTGGAGCTTGCGCGCGTATTTTTAATATCCCTCTGTGTATTTCCCGTTGACCTTTTACGCAGACTTATATGGAGACTTATCGGTAAAAAGCAGGGATTTTAATACACGCGGACTCTTAAAATGAATTTTAAGTAAATAATTTAATAAATCGTGTTACAAATACCTCCGTACTGTTGACAAATACCCGCAAAAAATATATAATAATTGTTGTAAGCTTGTATGTACGGAGGTAAAAATGAAAAAACAGAATGTTTTAAGATCAGTGTTCACGGCACTTTTGTGCCTATTTATAGCTCTTAGTATATGCTCCTGCGACAACGGCTCGGACGAAGGCGCCGAGACCGAAGCAAAATATTATAAGGTCACGTTCAATTCCTCATACGGAAGCGACGTTCCCGAACAAAGAGTGCTTGAGGGAGAAAAGGCGACCCGCCCCGAGTCCCCCACGCGAAACGGATACGTATTCAAGGAGTGGCAATATAACGGAAGCGATTGGAACTTTTCGCACAAGGTAACCGAGGACATGACCTTGGTCGCAAGCTGGGAGAGGGCAGATGCCGTGTACGTTATAGAAAACGGATACGTCACCGGCTGCAAGCAATACTTTGAAACAATGGTAGTTCCGTCCTCAAACAACGGTATTCCCGTAGTCGGCATCGATGATGGTGCTTTTGCGAGCATCGACAAGGAGACGGTGAGAAAAATAGTTCTTCCCGAAAGCGTAAGCGCCATCGGAAACAACGCATTCAAGGATTGCTCCGACATTGAAATAGAGGTAAACGGAGCACTAACGCTTGTCGGCGAGAGCGCGTTTGAGAACTGCAACGGTCTTGCTGCGGTAAAATTCGGCAACGAGCTTGACAATATTCCCTTTAATGCTTTCAAGGGCTGCTCGTCTCTTAGTTCCGTAATTTTGCCCGCCTCTCTCACTCTCATAAGTGAAAATGCGTTCGAGGACTGCTCGTCCTTGGCGTATCTTATCATTCATTCAAGCACATCGGCCGTTGAGAACAACGCATTCGCCGGCTGTACCGCTTTGTCAGCCGTATATTATCACGGCACACAGGAGCAGTTTGCGAGCATGATCATTGACTCGTCGAACACTCCGCTGACAGAGGCGACGCGCCTTTTCTATTCCAAGGACAAGCCCACGGGCGAGGGCAATTTCTGGCATTACGACGACAACGGAAAAATAAAGCTTTGGAAGTAAAGTTTTCTTTGGAGGTTTATCTTGAACAAAAAGAACTGTAATAATACATGTAATAAAAAGACCTCAATAGGCGGTCAGGCGCTTATTGAGGGAATAATGATGCGAGGTCCAAAGGTTACCGCCATGGCGGTAAGAGATCCCGAGGGCAAGCTCGTACTCGAAAAATGGCAAACGAGCGCTCCAAGGCGAGCAAAGCTATTTAAGATGCCGTTTGTACGCGGTATTTTTAACTTTATCGACTCAATGACCATGGGCTATAAGTCGCTCATGCGCTCTGCGGAGATCGCGGGTCTTGAGGACGAAGAACCCAAAAAGTCAAAAAAGAACGCGGAGACTGTGACAACATCAGACGAACAGCCGCTTGCAGAGGAAAACCTTGCCAAGACTACTGTTGAGAGTGATACCGTCGAAGCATGCGATGCACCTCTTGATGAAGCCACCGTGATCGACGTGAGTGAAGAAATAGAAGAAGAAACAGAAGAAACAGAAGAAACAGAAGAAACAGAAGAAGCGGAAGTGACAAAAGAAAAGAGCGGTAAGAAAGAAAAGTCCGACTCCGCGCTTATGACGGGAGTTATGCTTGTAGCGACCGTGCTTGGAGTAGCTCTTGCTGTGCTGCTGTTTATCATGCTTCCAACGTTCCTTTACAATCTGCTCTCAAAGCCACTTCCCTTCCTCGCTCCCGAAAACGAGATTCTCCATTCGCTCGTAAAGTCGGTATTTGAGGGAGTGCTCCGAATAATCGTTCTCGTCGTATATATGCTTGCAGTCCGCCTTATGAAGGATATAAGACGCACGTTTATGTATCACGGCGCGGAGCATAAGACTATTTTCTGCTACGAAAACGGGCTTGAGCTGACAGTCGAGAACGTTCGCGCGCAGCGCCGCTTCCATCCCAGATGCGGAACGTCATTCCTTATACTCATGCTGCTTGTGGGCATAATCATTTCGTTCTTTATAGACCCCTTGTGCATAGCGATCTTCGGAGAAATACCGCACACCGCTATCCGCACTCTCATAAAGATCGTCCTGCTTCCCCTTACAATGGGCGTCGGCTACGAGCTCATAAAGCTCGCGGGCAGACACAATAATCTCTTTACGAGAATTATTTCCGCTCCCGGAATGTGGCTTCAGAGAATAACCGTTCTCGAGCCCGACGACGATATGATCGAATGCGCGATAACCGCATTCAAGGAAGTAATTCCCGAAGACGAGAGCGACAAATATTAGAGGCTGATTCCTTTAGCGCAGAACAAAAACACACGAATATAAACTAATAAAAGAAACCGCTTTTGCTATCGGGAAACGATAGTGAAAGCGGTTTTTTATGTAGAAATTTTCGAGATAAATCTCTCAAATTTCATTTTTTATGTGTGCTTTTTAGCCGCGCTTTGGCTCTCTGGCGTACGCCTGTACGCCGATGAGAACCAAATCACAACTTCTGCATCTAAATCAATCAGCCTCATCAGTTCGCTTTCGCGTTCATTTTAAGGTACGCATTGATAAACTCGTCTATCTCACCGTCCATAACTGCAGAAATGTTTCCGTCCTCGTGTCCCGTTCTCGTGTCCTTTGCCAGAGTGTAGGGCATGAATACGTAGGAGCATATCTGCGAGCCCCACTCGATGTTCGTCTTGTTGCCCTGAATATCCTCAATTGTGTCGAGTCTTTCGCGAAGCTTTATCTCCATAAGCTTTGCCTTGAGCATCTTCATCGCGGTTTCCTTGTTCTGAAGCTGTGAGCGCTCCGTCTGACAGCCTACGACGATACCCGTGGGCTTGTGCAAGATACGGATAGCAGAGTCGGTCTTGTTGATGTGCTGACCGCCCGCTCCGCTCGAACGGTGCGCGGTGACGTCTATATCCTCGTCGCGTATCTCGACCTTGTCAATGTTATCAAACTCGGGCATGACCTCGATAGATGCAAACGAGGTCTGTCTGCGGCCTGCCGCATCAAAGGGAGATACACGGACAAGTCTGTGTACGCCGTTCTCTGCTTTAAGATAGCCGTATGCGTTGAGTCCCTCAACCATAATGGTCGCGCTCTTTATTCCCGCCGCGTCTCCGTCAAGCCAGTCTATAAGCTTGTACTTGTAGTTATGACGCTCTGCCCAACGGGTTATCATGCGGTAAAGCATCTGCGCCCAGTCCTGAGCCTCCGTTCCGCCCGCGCCGGGGTGGAATGAAACTATCGCATTATTCTTATCGTACTCACCCGAAAGGAGTATTTCTATTCTTTTGTTCTCTGCCGTTTTAGAGATTTCAGCAAGCTCGCTCTGAACCTCCTCGACGTACGCCTCGTCATTCTCCTCTATCGCCATCTCGGCAAGAGTGATAGCGTCCTCAAGACGACCCTTGAGCTCCTCGTAGGACTCAATGGTGTCCTTAGTCTGCTTGACCTTCTGAAGTATCTTTGATGAATTCTCCTGATTTGACCAGAAATCGGGATCAAGCGTCTGTGCATCAAGCTCCTCTGCAAGAGCCTTAAGCTCATCTATGCGCAAAGCAGAGCCGAGGTCTTCTATATCCGCTCTCATTCCTATCAACTTATATTTTGCGTCTTCAAGTGCAATTATCATTTTGCTCTCCTATTTTAGCCATATTATACTATTATAGATTATACCACAGTTCTTTTTTAAAATCAATAGGATTTTTGAGTTTTTATCATATGTGAAAAGAAATCATACCCGACGAATAAACAGCTCCGGATCGTACCAAACTATGCTTTAAAGCCCATTGGAGGATAGTTTTATGATCGAATACTCGGGAAAAAGAGTAAGCACCGCAAGAGACGCCGTCACGGGCAAGCTGCTCGACTCAAAAAGTCTTTCTTCTAAAAAAGCCGACGCTGCAGCCATTATTATATGGGACGGAAATTGTGACTTGTGCGCAGAATTGCTTGACGGAGCGGTCGGCATCGTTTTGCCCGAATTTCTCACTCCTGAGCAAAGACACTTCGCCGCACAGCTTGCAGAATTTTGTCATCTTCCCGCAATATATCTGTCCTGCCCCCTCTTGCCTGCAAGCGCCCCCTCACACTGCGACGTCGCCATTCTTTCTCCCGTCGAGGGAAAGCTTTTCGTAAACCCCGACGTAGAAACGGTCCGCTCCTTTCTCTGCTCACTCCCTCACGGAATAAAGAAAAAGCTCTCCGTGCTCTCGACCGCCGAGCCAGCGCCCGAGGGCTGTGACGGTCTTGTTATCGGCAAGGAGCTTGAGAGATTTACCGACGAGGAGAGCGCATACGAATACCTTTGTGAGATAGCGGACAAGCATACGGGGATAAAGCTGGTTACAAGCATTCCTTTTGGTGAGAATACGGAGGTTTTTTCATCTCGCGTAAAGGCGCTCTACCGAGCAGGGGTGTGGGGACGATTCTCCCTGCTTTGCACGGGTATAAAAACTCCCGAACGCGCCCTCGACTGCATTTCTCTTATTCATTCCGCGTTCTGCCGACTCGACTCGGAAAACAGAGAATTCAACGGTTTTATTCCCAAAGGAATTTGTATTGATACACCCATTCTGCTTCTTGATCCCCCACGAGCGCGCGCTCTCGATTTCTTTTGCCTTGACGTGTCCTCACTCTCCGAGAGCTTTTCGGGCGGCTGCTCTCGCGAGCCTCGCCTTATTGAAAAATACCTGCTTGAATCAAAGAAAAAGATCTCGCCCGCGGATATAGCCTTGAAGCTTGAGGGCTCCGTGCCCCCCGATTTTTTGGAACGGATTGCTCCTAAGGAGGTTTATGCCTCGGTACTCCTATCCTCCGAAATTTTGGGGTGGATATAGTTTTTTAAAGAGCGAATTTTTCTAAAAAATATAAAAAAAGTATTGACAAAAGAAATAAACTGTGTTATTATATACGGGTACGCATGAGGCGAGCAATAGTTTGCTTTGTGCTATGCGGCGTTAGCTCAGCTGGATAGAGTGTTTGGCTACGAACCAAAAGGTCGGGGGTTCGAATCCCTTACGCCGTGCCAAAAAACAGACAGATGCATTTGCATCTGTCTTTTTTTCGTGTGGGAGGGATTCGAAGGCGACGCGGTAGTGAATGACACCACAGTGTGGTGTCAGAGCCGCGGAGGGACCGAGCCCGCAGGCGAGACCGAATCCCTTACGCCGTGCCAAAAAACAGGCAGATGCATTTGCATCTGCCTGTTTTTTCTATTTAAATCATTTCACCTTATTTTTCTTGGTGTTATTAACGACAAGGCGAATGAATTTTCTTATAAGCTTGCGCGTTTCGGGATCAAAGGTATTCCACGCTCTTATAAGTCGCGTCTTATCGTTACTGAAATCCGTCAGCGTTCTTCCGTTGGCACAAAGCACCTCGTAAATAGAATCGAGTACCCGCTCTCTCTCGTCTGGCGGCATTTCCCGCATCCACCTTTTCAGCGTTCTTTCAATTCGTCTGGCTTCGTCGGTCAAGCCCTCAAGATGTATAAAGCTACCGCCGACTATGCGCCACGAAAGCGCGTCGTGCTGCAAAAGCCCCGTTTGCGTGCTTTGAATTACGTCGTGCCCCTCCGCATGCTCAAGCACCATGCCCACAAATGACGATTGCGGAACAAGTATACGCATTTTCGGTCTCATTTGCTTATATTCGGGTAGGGACACGAAATCTCTTGTAAATCCCGGACCGTCGTTGCTGTAAACCGTGACAATACGCTCTCTCGTCTCTGCCGAGCACTTGACCGATGCCCACACGGCTAAGTTTCCGCCCTTGCTGTGTCCGCCGACGTGGATTTTTCTGTTTGGGAATGCTTCGGCTATACTGTCAAGGTATTTAGCTGCCTCTCTCTGCGAGGGGACGCTTCCGAGCAGGCTCATATTAAAGCTTTCCTTCCAGCCTACTATGGTATCGTCCGTACCGCGAAAGGCGACGAACGCATCGCCCTCTCCTATAAGAAAGGTAACGGCGCAAAACTGCTTCTGCTCGCTCAGTGATATTCTGTTGACGTAGCCTACCATATATACGCTTCCAAAGCGTACCGACCTTGCCGCCTTGGTCATAAGCGTGATAAATTCGGGAGAAAACAAAACTCCGAGCGTCTGCGACGGGTCGTTTTTTCTCGCCTGCATATACCGCTTCGCTGCAAGCAAAAAGGACACAGGCTTCGCCTTTGGCGAGGTGTGTACCATTTTCTTGAAGTCAAGATACGCTATCATTGAAAAAATAAGATTGTCGACCTCTCCTATCGGCACCTGAGAAAAGGGAAGATCCCCCCTCCATTCAATATAATCGAACACCGTGCCCATAAAGTTGCCTCCTTAAATTTGCTTGTGAACGCTTTTATATTCGTCGTAGAATCGGTAGTACGGGCAACCCTTTGTCCTACCACCGAGAAAATTCGACATCTCGTCCTGGTCAAGACGCGCGTTGCAGATATATTCCTCGTACTCCTCGTCGTAATCGTAAAATTCACAGCTTTCGCACTTACTTTCCATACCTATTGTTCCCTTAAGTCATATATTTAAGCCTATCAAGACAATTTTGCAAAATTATCTGAGCGGACAGCGTATCTATAACCTGCTTTCTCTTTTTTCCGTGAGTTCCCGTTTCATTGAGATATCGCGATGCCGTCATTGTGGTCATGCGCTCGTCAAACATCGCAACCGGCACACCGTCGAGGCGCTCCTTTAAGAGAGCGGCAAACTTCGTGCATCTCTGCGCGCGCGAGCCGTGGCTCCCGTCCATGTTTACGGGCATACCGACGACGACCGCCACAGCGCCCTCACGCTTTACAGCCTCCGCAACGGCATCTGCCGTTTTTTCTATACCGCCCGGGGATATGTATCCTATGCCCGACGCAATAAGTCTTGACGCGTCCGACACGGCAAGCCCCGTGCGCACGTCGCCAAAATCGACTCCCATTATTTTTCCCTGAGTCTCCTTCACCGCGACAAGCTCATCAACCTCAAACATTTTCCCCGTCCTTCATTTCATTAAGTATTTTCTTCGCAAGGATAACGAGCGAATCCTCCTCGTTAAGCTCAGGGTTCTCTATAACCGCATCGAGCAAAAGCTCAAGCGTCTTACCTATGCTCTTTCCTCGCGCGCCAAGTCCCGCAAGCACCTTGCCGTTTATGGCAAGCTGCTGCACAGTGCACGGCGTGTTCTGCTGCTTTACCGTCAGCTGCTCCGCGCCCGCGTCCGAAACACCGAGCTTTTCCGAAAGTCTTGCCGCATACGGCGCGTAGATACCCGTGCGGGCTATCAGTCTGCGGGCGTCCTCCGCTGAGCGAACTGATATATGCGCTCCGAGCGCGACCGCAAGCGCTCCCCTCGTCTGCTTTGTCGAGCATCGCAGACCGTGAAGCACGTCGCGCGCCACGTCGGCGTCGTTTCGGCACAAAAGCGCACCGAGCCTTGCCGCATCCGTCGCTTGCATCTCGGGAATAATTCGTATTAAGTTGTCTGAGATGGCACACTCGCCGACGGCATATTTTATAACCCCCGTCTCCACCATAAGCGCAAGCGCCTTTTCAGAGTGGGGAGAGGTAAGGAGCTTTATAAACTCCGCTCCTATTCTTTCCCTTGCGATTTTTCCAAGTCCCGCGGCGCATTCCACAGCGCCCTCAAGCGTGCGCTTCTCTATCTCAAAGCCAAGTTGGGCGGAAAAGCGAAACGCGCGCATAATGCGTAGCGCGTCCTCACCGAATCTCTCCCTCGGCTCTCCCACCGCGCGAATAATTCCACGCTTAACGTCAGCCGCGCCGCCAAACGGGTCTATAAGCCCGCGACTTTGGCTGTACGCCATAGCGTTGACGGTAAAATCTCTGCGAGCGAGATCCTCCTCTATGCTCGACGTAAAGCTTACGCTGTCGGGGCGCCTTGAATCGGTATACTCTCCGTCTACACGGAAGGTCGTTACCTCGATGGGCTCGCCACCCGAAATTACCGTGACCGTGCCGTGCTTGATCCCCGTCTCGATCACTCTCATATCCGAGAAGACCGAGAGCGTTTTTTCGGGAAGCGCCGACGTCGTTACGTCATAGTCGTGGGGAGCAATTCCGAGAAGCATATCCCGTAGACTTCCGCCAACGATATAGGCGCTCTCGCCGCTTTCTTCAAGTTTGTCTATTATGACTCTTACGTTTTCGGGATAGGTCATCTCGCTCCCCCCTTTCGCTAATTTTACACCTCTGTTTTACGGTTTTCTTTTGATTTCTTTTCCCTAAAAGAAAAGTAAGTTATATTTCTTCTACCTTGATAAGGCTGGTCTTGCCCGATTGACCGGACGTATCACCGCCCGTAATTACGATCTTATCGCCTCGCGAGAGCGACAGCGTCTCTCTCGAAATATTCTTAGCCATGTAAAAGAGAACGTCAGTTGACGCGAACTGCTCGCAAAGCGCGGGGATAACACCCCATGAAAGAGCCAACCTTCTCCAGGTGTTTTCGTTGGTTGTAAGTCCGATGATCGGCACGGAAGGACGGAAGCGCGAAACGAGTCTTGCCGTCATTCCCGAAAGCGAGCAGGCAACCACCGCCTTTGCCTCAAGATCCATCGCCATAACGCAGGACGAGTGAGAGATAGCGTCCACGGAGTTCTTTATCTTAAACTCGGATGCATAAAATCTCGTCTTGTAATCAATATTGTTCTCGGTCGTTTCCGCGATCTTCGCCATAGTCTCTACGGCAAGTATCGGAAATTTCCCTGCCGCCGTCTCACCAGAGAGCATTATAGCACTCGTGCCGTCGTATACCGCGTTTGCGACGTCGGAGATCTCCGCTCTCGTAGGTCTCGGATTGTATATCATAGACTCTAACATTTCGGTCGCGGTAATAACGCGCTTGCCGAGAAGTCGGCACTTGGTTATAAGCTTTTTCTGCATTGCGGGAAGCATCTCAAAGGGCACCTCAACGCCCATGTCGCCTCGCGCGATCATAATACCGTCGCAGTGAGCGCAGATCTCCTCTATATTATCAAAGCCCGACTGGTTTTCTATCTTTGCGATAAGCTCTATATCCCGAGCGTCTATCTCCTTAAGATATTCCTGAACGTCGATCATATCCTGCCGGCAGGAAACAAAGGAGCAAGCAATATAGTCAACTCCGTTTTTAACACCGAAAGCGATATCGTCCTTGTCCTGCTCGGAAAGATACTTCTGCTTCATGACCTTACCGGGGAAGCTCATGCTCTTTCTGTCCGACAAAACGCCGCCGCAGACGACCTTACATACGATATCTGTATCCTTGATCTCCTCAACACAGAACGAAAGAAGTCCGTTGTTAAGAAGAATGGTGTCTCCCACGGAAAGCTCGCTTGCAAGTCCCGCGTAGCTTACGGAAACTCGCGAGGTGTCTCCAATTACGTCCTCGGTCGTAAACGTAAACGTCTCTCCCTCGCAAAGGGATATATTGCCGTTCTCAAAGGTCTTAATGCGGTACTCGGGGCCCTTGGTATCAAGCATTATAGCGATCGGCAAGCCCAACTCCTTGCGCACCTTTTTTACAAGATCTATTCTTCTTTTATGCTCCTCGTGCGTGCTGTGAGAGAAATTCATTCGCGCGACGTTCATTCCGGCGCGGCAAAGTCCTATCATTACCTCTTCGCTCTCACTCGCGGGGCCTATTGTACATACTATTTTAGTCTTTCTCATTTTGTTCCTCCGAGAACTAACAAGCTTAACATACAAATTATATCACTTTTTTTGCCGAAATACAACACTTAAATGATTTTTTCTTCTCATTTTACCTATGTTTTACCTGGCTTTTTGAATTTGCTATCGATCAATTCCGCGTTTCGCCTGCGAAAGGAGTTCAGAGTCAGGATAGCGAATATTCTGAGGAACAGCGCCCTTGGCAAAAAGCGGTACAAGAGCTTTTCGATTGCAAAAACGAGTCCTCGCCCCGACGGTTTTTTTACGTAGTCACACCACAAGGAATTTTTCATAAATCTATCGAATATCTCTGTATCTGGATGCAAATTGCCCGTGTTCCACGGAAAATCTCCAAGAAAGCGGTAAGAATGAAGTATCTTTGGGTTTTTCCTCGCCCTCATAAGCTCCGAGCGCGAATAATATACGGCATGCTTATAAGCCCCAAAATATGCTCTGTCCGAAAACACTCTGTGCGAGGGCTGGAAATTGTACTCGGGCGGGAGAATATATTTTTTATCCTTGAGAACAATATTGAGTAGATCCTGATCGGGATTGCAAAATTCCGAGCGAACGTTTTTTGCATGATCAAAGAGCAGCTGAGTAATATTCTGATTTTTCCACCGTTCAACGTCGATCAGGAGCACTCCCGAATTAAAGTAGTCGTCCGTCTTAGAAAGTCCGATCAAGGTCTTATACTCGTCGGTTAGTGAGTCGCGTACAGCTCCAACTGCCTTACCGTTCATGTCGGCTTCGATAAGCGCTCCAAGAAAGGAGACTACCAAGGTATCGCAGTCAAGATATAAAAGCCTATCTACGTCATCGCGTATAAAGTGTTCAAAAAACAGACGGCAATTTGCCGTATACGAGCCTCGGTACGTCGGAATCCCAAGACTCCTTATCCGCTCGACTATCATAGATGCGTCTACCAATATAAGCTCCCTTTCGTATTTTTTCGCTTGCTCCAAAAATCGCTTTTTGTTTTTCCCGGAAACGCCGTCCACTACAAGATACACGCATATGCGCTCAAGCTCGCGGTTATTCTCAAACAAGGAATTCATAGATATACCCGCGTACGGAGCATAATTTTCGTCACAGGTATAAAGCACGTACAAGGTCTTTTTCAAGAAAACGTCCTCCCAAAGTAACATCAGAGATCACTTTTTACGAATAATTATTGCCATCTCGGCAAAACAATAATACATATTATATGTGCTATCCTCGTATATTTACTCAAATTTTGCAACCGTTTTGTTTTAAAGGTGGTGAGAGCGTGAAAATAACGTACAGCAAAATAAAAGGAATCGCCTTTTTCGCGTTAGCGCTTCCCTCCTTAATTTTTTCGTTGGGATTTCTGAGATGGTATATCGGCATTCCCGTCGCGCTTTTAATAGCGGTCGCTTATATGTTCACATTGCGTGATATAAAAAGAGAAAATGTCCCGCCTCACGAAGAAAAAATGCTCTCCATGCCCTTTTGGTGCCTCTTGGCGGTTTTCGGAGTAACTTTTATATGGTGCTACTTTGGGGGACTTGGAAACCTTTGGTATCAGAGCGACGACTGGTCTGCGAGAAACGCGATCTTTCGTGATCTTATTTCGCACGCGTGGCCCGTAATTTACAGCTCAAAGAACGTAGCGCTCGTATATTATATTGGATTTTGGCTTCCCCCCGCGCTCATAGGAAAATTGATTTTCTTAATGCACGGCAACCTTGAAGTCGCCTTTTTCGTGGGGAATATATGTCTGTGGCTCTGGTCTGCATTTTGTATTTTGATAGCCTTTATTTTGACGGCGCTGTTTATAAACGCAAACACCAAAAAAAGGCTTTTTTTAGCGCTCGCTGTATTTATACTTTTCAGCGGTCTTGATATAGTAGGCGCTTTATATAACTTTTTCTTTAAAAATATAAGCATCGGCTCACATATCGAATGGTGGTCCACCTATTATCAGTTCAGCTCAATGACTACCCTGCTCTTTTGGGTCTTCAACCAAGCGATCATGACGTGGCTCACCGTTGCATGCTTCATAAACGAAAAAAGCACGAGAAGCTATGCCTTTCTCGTCGTACTCTCTGCCGCAAGCGCGCCTATTCCCTGCGTGGGAATTGCAGTTTATATGCTCGGATTTGCCTCCTATAAGCTGTATTTGGCGCTGCGCGCAAAAAAAGCCGCGCTCTTTTGGCTCGACGTGCTAACCCCTCAAAATTTAATTCCCGTATTTACCTTGCTCCCAATATATCTCGCATTCTACAAAACAAACCTCGCCGTAAACGTCGGACGGGAAATTCAAAGCGTAAGACGGGAGGTGGATATAGGAGCTGTAATAATTCTTGCGGGTGTATTTTTCGCCGTCTCTATAACCGCTTTTGCTTTTGCAAAGAAAAAAAGGCTGTGGGGCGAATGGCTGATATTATCTATAATGACCGCTGTCTTTCTCGTCGCGACAATCTGCGATACGTCAATTCGCATAAACTACGTTTTCGCGATCTTTCTTGAGGGGATCATTTTTCTCATTCCCCTATGGAGTGAGTATCGGCGCACTCCAATTTTCCACACCACCTTGTTTCTTATCATGCTCTCCCCTACCGTGCGCATCGGCACGGCGGCTGATTTTTGCATGAGAGCCTCAATACCTGCAATATTCGTGCTAATGGCGCTGTGCTTAAAATACCTTTATAGCCATGGAGCAAAAATATTTTCGCATGCAAGTAAAAATCGCTCGCTTCTTTTGGCGAAGATATCCTGCTGGGCGCTCATAGGGTGCATCACCGTCGGCGCGCTCACTCCGTTTGTTGAATTCAAGCGCGGGATCGACGAGGTCATAAAAAACAAAAGGATCGTCCTTGTCAACGACACGACGTACACTTTTGACCGCATCTTTGTCGGCGAGGAGCTATATCTCGACAGAAATTTTATTGCAGAAAGCTATGAGAGCACTTTTTTCTTCCGATATTTGGCAAAATAAGGAGACGAAATATGGATATTTGCGTTTTGCTCGTAACGTTCAACAGAAAAGAGGACCTTAAAAAAACGCTCTCGCTCTACGAAAATCAAACGCACAAGCCAAAGTCGATCATAGTCGTTAATAACCACAGCACCGACGGCACAAAAGAGATGCTCGAGAGGTGGTCTTGCTCCCGGGGTGATATTATGCACACAGTAATTTCCATGCCCGAAAACGTCGGCGGCAGTGGGGGATTTTACGCAGGCATGAAGTATGCACAGGGACTTAATTACGAGTGGATATTCGTGTCCGACGACGATGCCTTTCCAAGACTTGACACGCTTGAAATAATATCCGATTTTGCAGAAAAGCACCAAGGGCTTGTCGCAGAATGTGCAGCACTTTGCTGCGCAGTAGATGCAGGCGGACATTTTGCAGTCGGTCACCGAGCAAGAATAAATAAAAAAAGCATTGTCGGCATGCTCGACAAGCCCGTTGATCCCGAAGAATACGAAAAGGACTTTTTTGAAGTCGACTTTTTCTCATACATCGGAGCCTGTATACGAAGCTCGGCGCTAAAAAAGGCGGGACTACCGAGAAAGGAGTTTTTCATTTACAGCGATGACTTTGAGCACGCCCTGCGACTCGGCAAGCACGGAAAAATCCTTTGTATTCCCTCTGCTGTGCTCCGTCATGCTGATAATAATCCTTACTCCCGTACGGCAAGCTGGCGCGACTACTACGCTACGAGAAACGCACTTATAATGTATCGCGAGCATTTTGGTGCGTTCGCCGCATTCCGCAGAGCGGCCTTGAGAAGATTTACTGCCATTCGTTCAATGAATCCCTTTAAAATAAAGATAATAAACACCGCAATAAGAGATGCCAAGAGGGGCATTACGGGAGTACATCCTATATATCGCCCCGGCTGGGATCAAAAGAAATAGCAGAGGAAACACAATGTACGATCATCTTATAGTCGGCGCGGGGCTTTACGGCGCAACGATCGCGCAAATATTGACCGAGCGGGGCAAAAAATGCCTTGTTATCGATAAGCGCGACCATATTGCTGGCAATATTTATACAAAAAGGATCGAGGACATCGACGTCCACGTATACGGCGCTCATATTTTCCACACCTCAAACGAGGATGTATGGAATTACGTAAACCGATTTTCGAAATTCCATAGATTCACAAACGCTCCCATAGCCAACTACAAAGGAGAGATATATAATCTTCCCTTTAACATGAACACCTTTAATAAAATGTGGGGAGTCATAACCCCCGCCGAGGCACGGGCGAAGATAGATGAGCAAAGGGCGTTGCACAGAGTTGACGAGCCTCAAAATCTCGAGGAGCAAGCAATAAATCTTGTCGGCACGGATATTTATGAAAGACTCATAAAAGGCTACACCGAAAAGCAGTGGGGCAGGCCCTGCACAGACCTGCCGCCCTTTATAATCAAGCGCTTGCCCGTCCGCTTTAATTACGACAACAACTATTTTGACGACCTTTATCAAGGTATCCCCATCGGCGGATACACCGCTATGGTAGAGCGTATGCTCGACGGTGTTGAAGTAAAGCTTGGGGTTGATTATCTTGAAAGCAGGAAAAATCTTTCAAGGCTTGCGAAAGCTGTGGTTTATACCGGCACTATCGACTCCTATTTTGAATACTGCTACGGAAATCTCGAATACAGAAACGTAAGATTTGAGAACGAAATTCTTGATACAGAGAACTATCAGGGCAACGCCGTTGTCAACTATACAGATAGTGAAACGCCCTACACCCGCATCATTGAGCATAAGCACTTTGCCTTTGGCAAGCAACAAAAAACCGTTATAAGCCGAGAATATTCAGCGGAATGGACGAGGGGCGACGAGCCATACTATCCCGTAAACGACCAAAAGAACGGCAAGCTCTACGAAAAATACCGCAAGCTTGCGGAGAATGAGAAAACCGTTATTTTCGGCGGCCGTCTTGGCGAGTACCGCTATTACGACATGGATAAGGTAATACTTGCGGCTTTTGAGCAAATACAAAAGCTTTAAATGCAAAAAACGAGTAAAATAGTCTATACCTCTTTTTAAAAATCCTGTAAAACACAACAAAGGGCTCGGAATCGTAGTCCTGCCCTTTGTAAATAATCTAACGGAGCTGATTCAATTCAGCTCCGTTTTTTACGTTATGTCGTGTTCCTTAACAAAAATCTTTATATCAGCCAAAAGCTTAGCGTCGTTAGGCGAAAGATAGTCGGTCTCATTAAGATCAAGCAAGTATCGAGGATCTAAATTTAATATTTGACATATTCTTCGAAACTGTTCCATACTTGGCTCTTGAAGATCACGTTCTATTTTAGAATAATTAGACTGATTCATAGGAATAAGGTTTGCCACGTCATATTGTGACAGATCCATATCTTCCCGTTTATTGCGAATTTTCTCTCCAATAGTCATATTATCACCTCACTTGAATTTATTATAGCATTTTTAACTCAAACTATTGACAAATAGTTAAAATTATGATAATATATAGAAAAATAAGTTATTTATTAACTGAAAAGGTGGTATTATGTCGACATCAGAAATAATTTATATTATCGCAGCAAGATTTTTTTCCCTTATTTTAACGTTTCTCCCGTTCCTTTCTCAGCTTATCAATGCAGGAATTATTATAATTATTATTGTTGTTGTGAGAAAGAACAAAGAGAAGCGTCAGCAAGAGCATATTAAAAAGAGATACGAAGTTTTCACAAAGTATCTAAGTACAACTTTAAAACTTTTTAGAGAAGATAAAGCTGAGAAGATATTTGAAGAAATATATGACCTTTTTCTTAGCAATAAAATTTCTAGTGAAAAAGATATTTTATTAAAAAAAATCCCAACCCTGAGAGTAAATTATCTTTGTGCGGTATCTAACTTGATTGAGTTGGGTGAAGATAATAGCGTTTTATTTTGCGATATTGAACAAGAAAAAAAGCTCGAAGAAAAATATGATTTTGTAGAACTAAAGGAAAAATACTCTCAAGATATTATAAAGACAATTCCCCCTTTAATAGATTTTATAGAAGCACATAATGAATTAGTATTAGGTATTTACAAATACCTGGAGGAAATCGTTTTGATTGAATTTGGTTGTTGGCGAGAGTTTCAAAACCAAATAGAGGATTTTCAAAATGGCTCTTTAGCGTTATCCGAGCTAAAAGAAGCAAATTATGATTATATATCTGCTGCAACATTAACATATGAACATCACATTATTGAACGCACATGGAATATCATAAAAGAAGATTATCCCCAATTTAACAACGATGTGGATCATTCTTGTTTTATAGAATTTTCTAAAAAGGAAGATTTACTTAAGGAATGGCTTGTTCTTTATTACAAAGGAATGACTAAAACCACAGACAAAAAAGGTTATCTTTCAACCGCAAGAGAAGTGTATGATTTTTTACATGAGGTGTGCGAAAAATTTGACAACCCTTCTTGGTTGAAACATCCTACGATGAAATTCTATATGCCTTCCTATTCATCATTGCTGTTACAAAATGTAACAGAGATAGGTAGTAATGAGCTTATGCGTATACGAAAATTATATATAGATGATAGTCTTAAGGGAAAATATTCTATATATAATGACCCCAATACAAGGAGGAATTAACATGATACAAATAACACGAGGCCCCCAAAGTTGGGCAGAAACAGTTTATGTTTTTGACGGTCAATACGTAAGAGATAGATACATATCCGGCGATGTTTTATATACCGTAGACGGCAACTATATTAGAAAAGGCTTTGGAACATATGGGGAGATAGTATATACAATTAGCGGTAATTGCATCTACGACGGTTCTGTTATTAAATATTCCATACACGGTAACAATGTCGTAGAAGGCGGACAGGCTTGGGGATGTATTGCTTATTGCTTACAATAATACATTTTTAATCGGCGTTATTATGCTGATTTTAAATAGATATTAACAGAAAGGAGTTTTTAATATGGCTACCGAATGGATCTGGTGTCCTTATTGTCACAAGGGAGAAGGTTGCGATAATAAAGGCGGAAATGTTATCGTATGTCCTTCTACAGGAAAGACTTTTACGATAGAGCAAAGTTGCGCAGATATTAAAAATCACTAATAATATCTACATAACGTTTCCAGCAATAAATATCCACCTATAACGGGGGGATTTCGTTTTCGGGCATAGCCCTAATACTACTGGCTGTGCACAAGTGCGCCGTGTATTGGCCTACCAGCCATGCATATTACTTGCTACCCGTAAACGGGTTGCTCGTTAAAATTTATAAATTCGCGCAAAGCTCTGTCAGCGTTAGCCTTCTCCAGCGGGAGAAGGTGTCGGCGGTAGCCGACGGATGAGGTGTTAAAAATGAATTTGGATTAAAGACTACTCATCCACCGCAAGCGGTCCCCCTTCCCTCACAAGGGAAGGCTTATTGTTACAACATCCTTAGCTTGAAATATTTTATTCATACGTGTCTTACCAGAAACAAAACTTACACTCATAATTTGAGCCAATGTGACTGAAGACGAGGATGATTATATTACAAGAGGCGAGAAAATGGCGCAGATGCTTTTGTATGGTTCAGGGCAGAAATTTGTGAAAATTAGCAACTGAGTTTAATATATGAAAACAAGGAAACCAAGAAAAAGACATCGTTTTTTTGAAGCGGTTTGCGATATTTTACATATTATATGGTTTACCATATACCACTTAGGAAAAGCATTACGTTATCTTTTTAGAGCACCCATAAGAGCTCTAAAATGTAAAATTGGATATTACAAATCTCCGTTTTATCAGGTAACGGGTATAAAAAAAGAAACTTTTTACAGAGGATCTTCTTGGGCTATTGGCAATGACCAAAGATACATTGTGTGTAATGCTATTAGCAGAATGAAATTGCCTCTTGAAACAATTTCGGTTGAGAATCCTTGCAATAAGGAAGAGTCTTTGATGTATTATCATATTTACAAGGATACTATCATTGTGACTCACGGCTTTTATCAAGCTACGATTTGGGACGATGGATTATATCGTATAAAACGTAATCATCACATAGATCCCGAGGAATACGGGACGGCATATTCGGTATCTGAATTTGCTAAAATGTATTGGATGCAGTACATATGTCCGGAGCATAAGGATTTTCCAATCAAGGTGTTGCATTCTAACAAAAGATACCGTTTTCAATGGCGTCGTGCGGATACATACGATTTGTCCCCTAATGGAATTTTTTATCGAAGACTTAGAAATCTAAAAAAGATTTTCAGATGAGGCGCGGGCATTGAAGATCATTTTCATAGACATAGACGGTATTTTGAACAACGGAAAATACATTCGCAGCGGCAGCAGTTCATACGGCGATATTGTTGCTAATATTGATTAATACAAAGTTCAATAGAAAGGAGTTCTAAAAATGGCTGGAGTATATTGCCTTCATTGTATATGGATGGTTGAAAAAGGCGGTTTACATTTCTGCGGAAATCCCGTTTGTAGCCTATATAACGGCACCATTACAATAGACAAAGAAAACTGGTGTTCACATTACAAGGGAAGATAGTATATCAAACATACTAAATGTAAAAATTTATATAAAACAAATACAGCCGAGTTGCGTTACAACTCGGCTGTATTTGTTGAATTGTTTGCGGATTAGTACGATCTGGTTATTGCTGACAGTATTTTAAAATCATACTTTATCAACAATCCAAACGAGTAGACAAATCTACTCGTTTTTTTATTATTTACTTAATCGAAGCAAAGCGTCTGTCCCGCCCCTACGATATAGCAGATCTTCTGCTCACCGTCATTCTCGAAGGTGTGACGCTGGAAGGACAAGGGGATAGCGGACGGATTATAAACCCTCGTCATATCCGCCGTCCAGACAAGTCTCTGATATGCTTCTGCGTAATCGTGTATCTCTATATTTGTCGCATACCATACGTCGTCTCTATTTCCCATGTACTCGCAGAATTCTTCAATAACGTTCCAGTTATCGTCCTCTTCGAACTCAAAGCTGTGTCCCCAAACGTAAAAGAGCATCGGCTCTTTATTTGCGTTATTCTTTATGAATCTTTCCGCAAGCGCCATAAGCTGATCGTTCGTATGCTTGCAGGTGGGATGCCAGCGAAGCCAATCGCTCGGAAGCCTGAAATCCTTAATTGAGGACGTCATTCTTGAATATACGATACCCGTAGCGCGCAAAGCGCCCGCAACCTCATCGCTGTACGAGGCATCTCCAAAGGGGTAAGCCATTCCACGGACGTGCGTTTCGAAATCGGCTTCAAGACTCATTCTGTCCTCAAGCACCTCGCGCGTAACGCCTACGGGAGGCAGCTGAGTAAGGAACGTATGGGAATATCCGTGCACCGCGACCTCGTGAGGGCTGTTCTTATAAAGTTCAACAGCACGCGCGCGCGTCATGCGGCGGCACGCCTCGCCCGCCTCAAAGGTCATGTCCTCGGGGCAGACCGCATTCGCCTCAAACCAAACAATACCGGCGCCCGATGCCGCCGCCTTCTTGTATTTTGCTATCGTCAGCTCGCTCGGCGAGCCGTCGGGATTGCAGTCACAGCCCTCCATAGGCTGAAACACAACTCAGTTTGCAATAGTTCTTCCATTAAGTAAATATTCACTCTGTAACATTTTTTCACCGCCAATCAATAATATCCCGTCCAACGGTCGTCCGAGCTTCTCAAAAACGTCGCATGCTCGTTCATCTCAATCGTTATTTCGGGTGCGGAATAAGCCTTCCCTTCCATAGTTATCCTCCCTTTAAACAAAATATATTCTACCATATTTTTTACAAAATAGTTTAATTTTATTGCCGTATTGTGCCGATTTGTTATAATATATTGCTGTTTTTAGCAACTTTACGGAAATTTCAGAAAAAGCACTCTAAATTTAAATATATTGCTATAAATTTCAATATTTTTTCGGTTATTACACGAAATTTGAATATTTTGAGCCGTTTTATATTGCAATATTTTTAAATTCAGTGTATAATACTTACATAACGCAAGACGGAGGTAATAATGTCAAACGCACTTTACACACCAACGGCAGATTTTAAAATAGAGCTCTACCCCGTGCTTGACGAACTTAAAGACATAGAGAATTTTGGAATTCTTTGGGACATAGAGCATACACAAGACACCTACGGAGAGAACTGGATCGAGTTCTACCGCTTTATCCGTCCGTATGTAAAGCACGTCCATATAAAGGACCGCGCAGGCAAAGATCAGCTCGTTCTCACGGGCGATGGCGACGTGCCGATAATTCCGATAACAAAACAGCTTTTGAGTGACGGCTACGACGGGGCATTCTCCCTTGAATTGGAAAGAAAATGGCACCCTGAGCTTCCCGACATACGTACGGCGCTTGACTCTTTCAAAAAAGTAATGGACGAGGCACGCGGCGCGTAAGTACATTACTGACGTCACGCTATGACTAAAAAGAAAAAAGGAGACTTCTCCAATGTTTGATTTTCATATCCACTCCTCGCTTTCCTTTGACAGCGATACTCCCGCAAGGGACATAGCCCTCGCCGCAAAGCAAAAGGGACTTCGCGAGATCTGCTTTACCGACCACTGGGATTATCTTCCCCGACCCACAGACAAGCACGACCTCTTCTCCCTTGATGACTACTCCCGCGCGTACGATAATTTAGAGGTCGAGGACCTGAAGATACGCAAAGGAATAGAGCTCGGACTCAACGATTGGAATATGGACGAATGCCAAAAAGTTTTGGCGGCGCGCAGCTTTGACTTCGTAATAGGCTCGGTGCATTATGCCGACGGATACGACCCCTACTATCCGGAATATTGGGAGGGCAAGACTGCCGAGGTCGCGTACAGAAGATATCTCGAGCAGGAGCTTAAATGCATACAGCTGCACAAGGACTTTGATGTGCTCGGACATCTTACATACGTCTGCAAAACTCCCCCAAACCCATTCCATACTCAAATTCGATACGACGAATGCCGCGAGATCGCGGACGAAATAATGAAGGCACTTATCCGAGGCGGCAAGGGCATGGAGGTAAATACCAGCGGTGTTGACAAGGGTGTCGGCCTAATTCCGTCCATGGACTACGTCCGCCGCTTCCGCGAGCTCGGCGGAGAGATAATCACCGTAGGCTCAGATGCTCACGATGCCGTCCGCGTCGGACAGTACTGCGGCGAGGCGCTTGAACATCTCAAAGAAATATTCGGCTACGTTTGCACCTTTGAGGACAGACAGCCGATCTTCCATAAGCTTTAAGGGCGCGCTCCCTCACCGTCGGAACGATCCGTAGGTCGATTTGACGGGCGAGCAGAACCCAAAGCTACCCTCATATTTGGAGATTATTTTCTCCATTTCAATTCTTTGCTTTTTACCTACGATACACACAAGCACGTAGCTCTCTGCTCCCGAATACATTCCGCGTGCGGGAATTTCGGTACAGCCTCTGTCAAGCCTTTCCATTATTTCCGCCGCCATCTCACGAGGTCTTGACGTTACGATCTCAAATTTCAAGGCGGACGCCGCTCCCTTTAGCAGATAGTCGCTTACAAAGCCTGAAACGAGCGACGAGAGAATACTCAATATAACGGGAAGCGCGCGCCTGCCGTAGACGAAATACGACATGGCTGCCACAGTTGCATTTATTGAAAACAGCACCCATACGGTATTAAAATACGGCTTGACTCGGTTTATGAGCGCCGCTAAAATATCCGTTCCGCCGGTAGAGCCGCCAAGCCATACGGCGATCGGATATAAAACGCCGAAAAATGCTCCGTAGCCCACCGCCGCCAAAAGCGCCTGCTCCTCGTTTTGCGCCCTGTATTCAAGAAAGCTCAGATCGAAATGCGACGTTATTCTCTGGAATATCACCGTCATTACCGAAAAGCTCAGTATATAGGTAAGGCTTTTAAACGAATAGCTTTTTTTTAAGAGAAAAAATGCCGCAAGCAGCATAGGCGCATTTATTAAAATATAAAGGTAGCCCACGCTTATCCCAAATAGATGCTGGATCATGACCGCAAAGCCCTGTATTCCTACGGGAGCGAAGTCGTTTGGATATATGAGTGCTATCGATACGCATGAGTCCAGCACCGCCAAAAGCGCCATTATCAAATATGATAGCCAAGGCACCGCATTTAGCACACTGCTTATTCTTTTCATAGCTTTCCCTCCGCAATACACGTCTCTATAATTATTTTTTTGTATTATATTGCAACTTATGCAATGATATGCTATAATACCCTTACAGATTACATATTAAAAGAAAGGTAAAAAAACAATGAAGCCTCTTATTGAAAAAACTCTTATTCTCGGTCACCGCGGTGCAAGCGGCTATGCCCCCGAAAACACAATGGAAGCATTCGAGCTTGCTGCAAAAATGGGTGCTGACGGCTTTGAGCTTGACGTACATCTGACATCAGACGGACAGATAGTAATTTGCCACGACGAAAAAATCGACAGAACCTCAAACGGACAGGGCATCATTCCCGAATACACGTTCGCAGAGCTCCGTGCAATGGACTTCGGATACCACTTTTATAACGGTCAGCGCAAGGGCATAAAGATCCCCACCCTTGACGAGGTTTACGAGCTTGCCAAGCCGCTCGGGCTGACTATCAACGTAGAGATAAAGCCCTCGTACCCCGAGATTCTTCCTGCGTGCTACGAAGCAGCAAAGCGCCACGGCATGCTTGAAAACGTTATATATTCTTCCTTTGACCATTTCCAGGTAAGACGCATGAAGGATATGTATCCCGATACTTTCGTAGCTCCTCTTTACAAAGTAGACCTGGTAAAACCTTGGAACATATGTAGCGATCTTGACGCGAAAGCAATACACCCCAAGTACTTGCAGATACCGCTGTCGGAAGATTACGTAAAGCACTGTCACGACAAGGGCATTCGCGTTCACACTTGGACGGTAAATACGGAAGAGGACATTCAGCAAATGCTTGACTTGGGCGTTGATGCGATCGTAACGAATTATCCCGATATAGCAGTAAAGCTCAGAGATCAAAAATGCAACAAATAAAGAGAGAAAATCTATGAAATACAGATATTTAAGATTTCCCGAGGGCAAGGCGAAGGCAGTTACTCTCAGCTACGACGACGGAAGCCGCCATGACCTGAAATTTTCCGATATCATATCCCCGTACGGACTTAAGTGTACGTTCAATATGACGAGCGACGAGAACAGAGGCGCAAAGGCATTGACTGTCTCAGACGTAAAGGAAAAGTTCCTTGACCGCGGACACGAAATAGCAGTTCATGGCTATATGCACAGAGCCGAGGGAACGCTCCGCCCCATCGAGGGCATACAGGACGTTCTTTCCTGCCGACTCGAGCTTGAGAAAAAATATGATATGATAATACGCGGTATGGCATATCCCGACAGCGGTATTACCAGATTCGCAAACGGCGCAAGCTATGAGAGCATAAGACAGTATCTCAAGGAGCTTGATATAGCTTACGCAAGAACGCTCGCAGGTGACAACGACAGCTTTGAGCTTCCCACCGATTGGTACAGATGGATGCCCAGCGTAAAGCACAAGAATGAACAGGTTTTTGAGTATATAGATCGTTTCTTGAGCATTGATACATCAACTAAAACCTACTGCGCAGCAAGACAGCCACGACTCTTTTATATGTGGGGACACAGCCACGAATTTGCAAAGGACAATAATTGGGATAGGCTTGTCGAGATATGTGAGCGCATCTCCGGTAAAGAGGAGATATGGTACGCTACCAACATTGAAATTTACAACTACGTAACGGCATACAATTCTCTCATATACAGCGCAGACGGCAATACCATTTATAATCCCACGCTTTACACTATCTGGTTTGATATTGACGGCACGCTCTATACGATAAAGCCGGGAGAGACATTAAAAGTTCAAGATTCCCGAGCATAAATTAAAGAAGTAAAGAAAAGAACCGCTTTTGCTATCAAAGCTGATAGCAAAAGCGGTTCTTTATTTCATTCAGTTGTGTTTTTACAGTTCCTTAAATTCCTTTAAACATCATATCGCCGTAAGAGGGATAAGGCCAGTAATCAGATGCAGTCATGGGCTCCATTGTGTCAACGACCGCGCGAAGCTTTTCCATCGCGGGAATGACCTCGTAGCAGTATGCCTCTGCGCGTGCAACTGCGTCGGCAATAACCGATGCCTTGCGTTCAGCAGCCTGAAGCGCGGCAACATTTTTATAAGCCTCTGCGTTAAGAGCAGAAAGATTCTTGATAAGGTCGGTCTCAACCGAACAGTCAACGTCGGGCAGCACAGAGAGCTTTGCGCCTGCCGTGTCCGCGAGGTCCGCAACGTAGTTGTTGACTGCGGGAATAATATCTCTCGCCGCCATCTCGATCATTGTAAGCGCTTCGATGTTTACTATCTTCGCGTAATTCTCGAAATAGATTTCCTCTCTGGAATTTATCTCAACCTCACTCATAACACCGTGCTCCGTAAAGAGCTTGACATTCTTTTCAAGGTTGAAGCACTTATATGCATCAACAGAGGTCTTAAGGTTGAGAAGTCCGCGCCTTTCGGCCTCCTCCTCCCATTCCTTCGAATATCCGTTGCCGTCGAAAATTATTCTCTTGTGCTCGGTGAAGGTATCCTTAAGAAGCTTGGATACAGCCGCGTCAAAGTCCTCGGCGTTCTCGAGAACGTCCGCGAACTGTCTGAAGCTTTCCGCAACTGCCGTATTGAGGACTATGTTGGGCATAGCTATGTTCTGCGATGAGCCTAGCATTCTGAACTCAAACTTGTTACCCGTAAACGCAAGAGGAGAGGTTCTGTTTCTGTCTGTGGTGTCCTTGCGGAACGTAGGAACGGTAGGAACACCCAAGTCCATAATTCCTGCCTTTGCGCCCTGATACGTCTTTCCGTCGATTATCGAATTTATGATATTATCAAGCTCCTCGCCGACGAAAATAGAAACGATAGCGGGGGGAGCTTCGTGCGCGCCAAGACGGTGATCGTTGCCCGCGTGAGCAACGGAAATACGCAAAAGATCCTGATAATCGTCAACCGCCTTAACAACAGCCGCAAGTATAAGCAAGAACTTTACGTTCTCTGCGGGAGTCTTACCGGGGTCAAGCAGATTCTTGCCCGAGTCTGTGGAAATAGACCAGTTGTCGTGCTTACCCGAGCCGTTTACTCCCTTGTAGGGCTTCTCGTGAAGCAAGCATACGAGTCCGTGCTTTTCCGCAATCTTCTTCATGTACTCCATAATCAAAAGATTATGGTCGACCGCCATATTGGTGGTTTCATATATAGGAGCAAGCTCGTGCTGTGCGGGAGCTGCCTCGTTATGCTTGGTCTTTGCGTTTATACCGAGCTTCCAAAGCTCCTCGTCAAGGTCTGCCATGTAAGCGCTGATTCGGGTCTTGAGCGGACCGAAGTAATGGTCCTCAAGCTCCTGCCCCTTGGGTGCGGGCGCACCGAAAAGCGTTCTTCCCGTATACAAAAGGTCCTTGCGCTTGTCGTACATTTCCTTGTCGATTATGAAATACTCCTGCTCTGCGCCAACCGTGTTGTTGAGTCGCTTACAACTCGTATCACCGAAAAGGCGCAAAATACGAAGTCCCTGTGTGCTTATAGCGTCCATTGAACGCAAAAGGGGTGTTTTTGTGTCAAGCGCCTCTCCCGTATAAGAGCAAAACGCAGTAGGAATATAAAGCGTACCGTCCTTGACAAAGGCATACGACGCAGGATCCCACGCGGTATATCCTCTTGCCTCAAAGGTCGCGCGCAAGCCGCCCGTCGGGAAAGAAGACGCGTCGGACTCGCCCTTTATAAGCTCCTTGCCTGAAAACTCCATAACTATGTTGCAGCTTCCAACAGGAGAGATAAAGGAGTCGTGCTTCTCCGCGGTGACACCCGTCAAGGGCTGGAACCAGTGCGTGTAGTGCGTAGCGCCCTTCTCTATCGCCCAGTCCTTCATAGCAGTTGCAACCATATCCGCAATAGACGCATCAATAGGTCTTCCTGTTCCTATTGTCTTAGCAAGCGATTTATAAACGTCCTTGGGAAGTCTTTCACGCATTACGTCGTCGTTAAATACCATACATCCGAAAATTGCCGGAACATTCTTGGTCATATCTTTACCTCTTTTTTGTTTTTCCCTTACTTTTCTTTTACGAAAAAGAAAAGTAAGCAAAAGAAAACGAAAAATTAAATATTTCCTCTGTTCATCATTTCGTAAAAACGAAACAAATCAAAAGAAAACTCCTTACTTTTCTTTTACGAAAAAGAAAAGTAAGCAAAAGAAAACGAAAAATTAAATATTTCCTCCGTTCATCATTTCGTAAAAACGAAACAAAGCAAAAGAAAACGAAAATACTAAAATTATCTCTGTACGCTTCCGCTTCAGTCGCAGACTATGTATCAGTTGTTATTGAAGCTATTATTTTACAAGCGCTACTGCTTTTGCGGTCTTCTCCTTGATCTCGTCGGGAGTTCCCTTCATCATCCAGCTTCCGCCGCATGCGATTATCTTATCGAATGCAAGATATTCAAGCACGTTGTCCTCGGAAATACCGCCCGTGGGCATAAACTTGAGCGTGGGGAATGCGGCAGAAAGTGCCTTGAGCGTTCCAAGACCGCCAAAGTTCGAGCAGGGGAAGAATTTTACGACCTCAATGCCGTAAGAAATAGCAGTAATTATCTCGGTGGGGGTTACGCAACCGGGCAGGTAGAGAATACCTCTTTCGCGGCAAACCTCTGCAACCTCAGCGGCAAAGCCGGGACCTACGATAAATTTAGCTCCGCAGTCAATAGCCTTGTTACACTGCTCTGCATTTATAACTGTTCCCGCTCCTATAAGCATATCGGGGAACTTTTCACAGCCGAGCTTTATTGCGTCTGCGGCGCAAGCGGTACGGAAGGTGATCTCCGCAACGGGCAAGCCACCCTCGCAAAGCGCCTTAAGAGTGGGCTCTGCATCGGCGATGTCCTTAATAACTACAACGGGAACTATTTTAAGCTCCTTGACCTTTTCTGAAATGTTCATGTCTTTCTCCTTTGTTTTTGTTTTATATAGTTATTCTTTTACCATTGGTATCTTCATAATTTTCTCAAGCTCCTCGCGCTCAAGAAACGGAAAGAGGTCTTCAAGAGGCGGACTTACGAGCATGCCGTCGGGCAATCTCCGCGTCGCGCTCTTAGGCTCAAATATCTGTGCGGGATCCGTGAAAACCTCGCCGATAAACGCGCCGTCAGTGGAAAACGCTCTGTCAAGAAGCGCGTCGATCTCGCCGTTTGTATTGCACGCAGCATAAGGGTATCCGTAAGCCCACGCCAATTTTTCAAGCGACGGGAACGATAAGTCACCGCTTTCGGGGCCGATACCGACCTTGGTATGCTCCCCAAAAATATTAGTCTGTGTCTGTCTTATAGAGTGGTATCCGTCGTTATTTATAACGAATATCTTGATCGGCAATCTGTTAGTAAGGATCGTCTCGAGCTCCTGAAGATTCATCTGAATACTTCCGTCACCCGTAAGGCAAACGACCTCACGTCTGCCAAGAGCAACACAAGCTCCGATCGCCGCGGGCAGGTCGTAGCCCATAGAAGCAACGGCGGAGTTTATTATAAAGCGCTGTCCCTTTTTTATGGTATAGGCGTGACTTCCGACAACGCAAGCCGTACCGTTACCGACAACCGTGGTATACCCCTCGGGGAGTCTGTCCGAAAGCTTCTTGACGAATGCATACGGGTTAGTAAGTCCTTCCCAAGCGTAATGCTTCGGGAGCACGACGGGATAATTCTTCTTCCACTCGAGACAGGCCTCTTGCCAACCGTTCTCTGCGAAAAGCTTACCGTCGGGAAGTCTTGAAAGCAGCGTATCAAGAAAGTCTTTTGCATCTGCGTGAATGGGCATCTCGACGTGCAGAGTGGGCTTTTTAAGCTCATCTCTGTCAACGTCCACCATGATAACGAACGCCTCTCTTGCCCATGTCTTAAAGCTATATCCTACCTGGCGGATCGAAAGGCGGTTACCAACGGCGAGAATGAGATCGGCATTCTGCACTGCAAAATTTCCCGCTCTGTCTCCCATAATACCGCCGCGCCCGACGTAAAGCTCGTCGTCGTCAGCCATCATGTCAATGTTATCCCAACCCGTTACAACGGGTATATTAAGCCGTCTTATGGCTTTCTCAAAAGACTCAAAGCCACCAGAGAGGCGAACTCCGTTTCCCGCATAAAGCACGGGGCGCGTAGCATTCTTTATCTTCTCAATTATCGCGTACACCGTCGCTTTATCGGTCTTTGGCGCGACATCGCACTTTTCCTTATCGGGGCAAAAACCGACAAGCTCGTCGGTTTCGATCATGCACCCCTGAAAGTCCACGGGTATATCTATCCAGCAAGGTCCGGGCCTGCCGTTCTTGGCAAGATACAGCGCCTTTTCAAGCGCATATCTTATCCTACGAGGGTCCTCTATCATTTCGCAGTATTTGGTCATACACCGAACTGCAAGGGTTATATCAAATTCCTGATCTCCCCCGGCTCTTATATCCACCCCCATGCCTCGCCTTGTGGTGTCGTAGCGGACCTGCCCCGAGATTATAAGCATGGGAACGGAGTCAAGCCAACCGCCAAGCACTCCCGTCAAGGCGTTCGTTCCGCCGGGACCCGTCGTAACGCAAACCGCTGCTATTTTGTTATTTATTCTCGCATAAGCCTCCGCCGCGATGGCAGATGCCTGCTCGTGATGATTATAAAGGCAATTCAGTCCGTCCTTGTGACCGAGCGCGTCGTTAAGATGCATAGCGCCGCCGCCCGTAACGGTAAAGCACTCGGTAATTCCATTGTTCACCAAGAAGTCCGCAACGAAGTCAGCAAGACGTATTTTCATAACGCAATATTCCTTTTTTGATCTATCCTTTTGCACAAAGCGCTTAACGGTATACGGCCTCGATTATCGTTTTGGCCATGTGATCTATCATTTCATCGGTCAAGCCCGGATATACCCCCACCCAAAAGGTGTCTCTCATAACTCTGTCGGTATTCTCAAGCGATCCCACTATCCTATATCCCTCGCCCGAGCGTCTCATATGATCAAAGCAGGGGTGTCTCGTAAGGTTTCCCGCAAACAGCATTCTGGTCTGAACTCCGTGCGACTCGATATATGATACCACTCTATCGCGCTCCACGCCCTCGCGGCAGGTAATAAGAAATCCAAACCAAGAGGGATCCGAATTCTCGCAGGGCTCGGGAAGTATAAGCTTATCGCTCACGGTCGTAAGCGCCTCCCTAAGACGGGCAAAATTATGGCGGCGGCGCTCCACGAATTCGGGGAGCTTTTTAAGCTGTGCGCAACCTACTGCCGCCTGCATGTCCGTTGCCTTTAAGTTATATCCGAAATGGGAATAAACGTACTTGTGATCATACCCCAGCGGAAGCTCGCCGTATTGGCGCTCGAAGCGGTGACGGCAGAAATTATCGACTCCCGACGGGCAAACGCAATCCCTGCCCCAGTCGCGAAGCGAGCGGGCTATCTTAGCAAGCAAAGGATCGTCGGTGTATACTGCACCGCCCTCACCCATCGTCATGTGATGCGGAGGATAGAAGCTGCTTGTCCCTATATTCCCGAACGTACCCGTTCTTCGTGTCACTCCGTCCAAGGTGTACTCAGTGCCGAGCGCATCGCAGTTGTCTTCAACGAGCCAAAGCCCGTGTCTCTCGCAAAACGCCCTTACGGCGGCAATATCAAAGGGATTTCCAAGCGTGTGTGCTATCATAACGGCGCGAGTCCTCTCGGAAAGCGCAGACTCAAGCTTCGTTACGTCAATATTGTATTGCGGTAAGGTCATATCCACGAACACGGGAACAGCACCATACTGGATAATAGGAGTGACCGTTGTGGGAAAGCCCGCCGCGACGGTAATGACCTCGTCCCCTCTCCTTATCGCCCTCTCTCCGAGGAGCGGCGAGGTAAGTGTCATAAAGGCAAGAAGATTTGCAGACGAGCCCGAGTTTACCAAACTGCAATATCTGAGTCCGAGATACTCCGCAAGCTTCTTTTCAAATTCATCGGTATATCTTCCCGATGTGAGCCAGAATTCAAGCGCGCTGTCCACCAAGTTACACATCTCCTCGCTGTCGTAAACGCGAGACGCGTAAGGAATTCTGTCACCCTCTTTATATTCGGGATCATTGTGGTATTTTTCGCAGTAATCTCTTACCGCGCGAAGAATATTTTCTCTTTCTTCTCTCTCATTAAGAGCTGTGATTCTCTTGTTCATTTTGAAAATTCATGCAATTTCTTGCAATTCCTTTCGACGCTTTTTGAGATGTAAAAGCGGTGCTTGCGCCACATGCGCATACACGCTATCATTATAACATACGAGATATATTTTGTCAATATTATTGGAATAAAATACATACCTTTCGTATATTATAAAAAGTTTTTCAAAATTCCTTGACATATAAGAAAAAATGCCTTACAATATTGTGTGTGAGGTGGTACGGCATGAACGAAAGATTTAAAAGACAGTCACTCATATTGGGAGATAACGCAACTGATACGCTCGCGAGCAAAAGGGTTGCGCTTTTTGGCGTTGGCGGTGTCGGAAGCTACGCGGCTGAGGCGCTTGCAAGATGCGGTGTCGGACACGTAACGCTAATAGATAACGACGTCGTATCCCTCAGCAATATCAACCGCCAGCTTTGCGCTCTTACCTCGACGGTCGGTCTTCCCAAGGTAGACGTCACCGCCGCACGCATGCGTGACATTAATCCCGACATCGACGTTCTTGCCCTAAGACAGTTTTTCCTTCCCGAAAACACCGACACCTTTGATTTTTCGAAGTACGATTTCGTAATAGACGCAATAGATACGGTAAGCGCGAAAATAGAGATCGCCGTGCGCTGCAACGAGGCTGGCGTGCCAATGATAAGCTCCATGGGAACGGGAAACAAGCTCTCGCCCACCGCCCTTAAGGTAGAGGATCTTTCCAAAACGTCGGGCTGTCCGCTTGCTCGCGTTATGCGCCGAGAACTAAAAAAGCGAGGCATCGTTCATCTGCCCGTTGTATATTCCGAGGAAGCGCCGATAAAGCCCATTTACGACGAGCAGACAGACCTCGGCAAGGCTGTTCCCGGAAGCGTTGCTTTCGTGCCGTCCGTAGCGGGGCTCATCGCTGCCTCGGAGGCAGTAAAGGCGCTGCTCAAATAATGCAAAACAAATAGTTTTTATAAATTTATTTAAATTCTTGCGAAAATCTGCTATAATATATCACAGTATAAAAACCATTCGGAGGCGACATGACCTATAACGAAATTTGCATGGCTCTGGCAAACGCAGAGATCGAAAACAATCGACATGAGGCGGGAATGCTCATATGCCATTTTTGCAATATAAACCAAGCGGAGCTTCTGACGAGGCGCGACGAGAATTTTGACTCGCCCGAGCTTTTGGCGGCAGTAGAAAAGCGCACTCAGCGCTATCCGCTTCAATACATTCTCGGTCTTTGGGATTTCTGCAATGAGACCTACCGCGTGACCGAGGACACCCTCATACCAAGATCGGACACGGAGAAGCTCGTGGAACTTGCCGTCAGATTCTTGCCCGAGAACGCAAGATTTATAGATCTTTGTACGGGTAGCGGTTGTGTCGCGATCTCGACGCTTGCCAGAAGGCAGGATACACGCGCCGTAGCGGTCGATCTCTTTGACAAAACGCTTGAGGTAGCAAGAGAGAACGCCGAAAGAAACGGCGTCGGAGAGCGTCTGGGCTTTACAAAGCAGGACGTTTTTGACTCTGCCTTTATGAACGACCTCGGCAAATTCAATGCTATAATTTCAAATCCCCCGTATATCGAAACCGAAAAGATCTCCCTGCTCGACGAGGAGCTTGCGTTCGAGCCCGAGGCGGCGCTCGACGGAGGCGACGACGGCTTGGATTTTTACCGAGTCATAATCGGCTCTTACGGTCAGTACTTATATGAGGGGGGCATAATGCTCCTTGAGATCGGCTGGGATCAGGCGCGCGCCGTAACGGCTATATCCCACGCGCACGGCTTCCGTTGCGAGGTCTATAAGGATTACTCAGGCAACGACCGCGTAGCATATCTTACAAAAACTAATTAGGAGTTATACTTTGAAAATAACCGTACTTATGGGGGGGCTCTCCCCCGAACGAAACGTCTCCCTCTCCTCGGGCTCGCTTATAGCCGCGGCTCTGCGCAGACGGGGACATGAGGTAATGGCGCTTGACCTTTACGTCGGTGTACCCGAAGACATAGCCGACGTAAGCTCCCTTTTTACGAGCGAGCAGCAAAATAACGTCACCGTTCCCACGGGGCTTCCCGACCTCGCCGCTCTTATCGCCGAGCACGGCGGCCGCACCGACGAGATAGGCCCTCGAGTGATCGACGCATGCCGCGCCGCAGATTGCACCTTCCTTGCCCTGCACGGGGCGACGGGAGAAAACGGTCAGCTTCAGGCGATGCTTGACGCATACCGTATTCCCTACACAGGCTCGGGCTATATCGGAAGCATGCTGTCAATGGATAAGGATATCGCCAAAAAGATCTTGCGCTCGGAGGGCATTTTGACACCCGACTGGGTAAGAGTCGATACCTTGGACACCCCCGACGTTGACGAAATAATAAGCGACGTCGGTCTTCCCGCCGTAATAAAGCCTTGTTCATCAGGCTCAAGCGTTGGCGTTTTTATGGCAGATACTGCCGACGAGCTTCGCGATGCGCTCAAAAACGCGGCGGCATATGAAAGATACGTAATGGTAGAGACTCGCATAATGGGACGAGAGCTTACCTGCGCATATTTTGACGGAGACACACTTCCGCCCGTAGAGATAATTCCCGAAGCGGATTTCTACGACTATCTGCGCAAATATCAGGCAAATGCCACCCGAGAGATCTGCCCTGCCCCCATCGGAGATAAGGCAACTCAAACGGTATACGAAGCTACCAAGCGCGGCTTTGCCGCCCTCCGCCTTGACGGATATGCGCGCTTTGACTATATGCTTGATGCTGACGGCAAAGCATGGTGTCTTGAAGCAAACACTCTGCCCGGCATGACTCCCACAAGTCTTTTGCCGCAGGAGGCCGCAGCCGTAGGTATGGAATACGACGAGCTTTGCGAGAGAATAGCGTTAAGTGCTTTAAAAAAGCGTAAATAATCCTTTGCAGATACATAACTACTTCATAAAAAAACCGCCATTGGCTTTGTTGCCAACGGCGGTTTTTATATTTATCAATAATTTTCTGCGTGAACTTCAAAGTAGCTCTGAGGATGTGCGCAGGTGGGGCAAAGCTGGGGGGCATTTGTACCGACAACGATGTGTCCGCAGTTGCGGCATTCCCATACCTTGACCTCGCTCTTTGCAAATACCTCTGCCATCTCAACGTTCTTGAGAAGCGCGCGGTATCTCTCCTCGTGGTGCTTCTCGATAGCCGCTACAAGACGGAACTTAACCGCAAGCTCGTGGAAGCCCTCCTCGTCAGCGGTCTTTGCGAAGCCCTCGTACATATCCGTCCACTCATAGTTCTCACCCTCTGCGGCAGCAGCAAGGTTCTCTGCGGTGTCCCCAATGCCGTTAAGCTCCTTGAACCAAAGCTTTGCGTGCTCCTTCTCGTTGTCAGCAGTCTTCAAAAACAGCGCGGAGATCTGCTCAAAGCCTTCCTTTTTAGCCTTGGAAGCAAAGTAAGTGTACTTGTTTCTTGCCTCGGACTCGCCTGCGAAAGCAGCCATAAGATTTTTTTCTGTTTGTGTACCCTCGTACTTGTTCTTTTTCATGTTATTCCTCCCCAAATTCCGCAATATACGGTAAATTTCTATAGTATTCGGCGCAATCAAGGCCGTAACCTATAACAAAGTGATCCGGTATTGTAAAGAGCGCAATATCAGGTTCAAAGTCAACTAATCTGCGTGAGGGCTTGTCTAAAAGCGTAACCACCCTAAGACTCAACGGATTGCGCATTTTAAGCATCTTAACGATATCGTTAAGCGTCCTTCCCGTATCCACGATATCCTCTATTATCACAACGTGATACTTGCTTATATCCTGATCGAGATCCATAGTTATCTTAACTACTCCCGCAGAAACAGTTCCCTCGTAATAGCTCTTAGCGCACATAAATCCAACCTCGCAGGGTACGCTTACAGCGCGGCAAACGTCTGCCATAAATACGAAAGCTCCCTTAAGTATGCTTACGAGCAAAATAGGACGGCCGTCGTAAATTGCATCTATTTCCTTACCGAGCTTTGCAACAGCCTCGGCAATCTCCTTCTCAGTTATAAGAACACGTTTTATATTACCCCTAAAATCCTCGGTAGAATGAATTTCCTTCATTTCAGCCTCCAAAATATGTCTATGTAGATATTTTATCACATTTAAAATCATTTTTCAATACATTTTCTTATATTTTTTGTTCAAAGGTGCAACTCAACCGTCAATCGGTCTTTTAAAAAAGAGAAAGCTATTGCAATTCACTTGCATTTATGCTATAATGGTATAAATGAAACACACCAAGGAGGCATCACACATGGGATACGCACTGAGAACCTTTGGTATCAGCAAAAAATATAAAAACCGCTTTGCCGTCAGAGAAGCGAATATAAATATCAGCGAGGGCGATATTTACGGCTTTGTCGGTGAAAACGGCTCGGGAAAAACCACCGTTATCCGTCTTATCACGGGGCTTATTCACGCCGATGCGGGAGATTTTGAGCTGTTCGGCACGAAAAGCACCTCACCCGCCATCACCGAGGCGAGAAAGAAAATAGGGGCGATAGTTGAATCTCCGTCGATATACAGAAATATGTCGGCTATGGACAATCTTCGTCTGCAATGCACGATTTTCGGGCTTGAGAATACCGAAGAAAAGGCGTTTGAGGCGCTAAAGTCAGTAGGACTTGAATATCTCAAGGACGAGAAAAAGGGCGCGGGAGATTTTTCCTTGGGTATGCGCCAGAGGCTCGGAATTGCCATGGCGCTTATCGGCGATCCTCGCTTTATCATTCTCGACGAGCCCATGAACGGTCTTGACCCCGCGGGTATCGTGGAGATCCGTGAGCTTATCTTAAAGCTCAACCGCGAAAACGGCATAACTTTCCTCATTTCCTCGCACATTCTTACAGAGCTTTCGCTCGTAGCTACCAAATACGGTATAATCTCAAAGGGAAACATAATAAAGGAGATCACCGCAGACGAGCTTCACGACGAATGCGGAAGATTCACCCTTATAAGAGCGACGGACAACGCTTCTCTGTTCTCTAACGCTGCCGCGCTATACGGCGAGGACAAGGTAAGCTACGACAGAGATTCCGTCAAAATATCGGGAGACATCGACCTCAACGAGCTGTTCAAGCGCTTGATCGACGCCAACAATTCCATTTTGAGCGTCAACTGCTCCGAAACCAGCTTTGAGGAATATTATCTCTCGCTTGTAGGAGGTATACACCATGCTTAAGCTTTTAAAGGTAGACTTTAAGCGCGTATTCAAGGATAAGCTGTTTTTAGTAGTATGCATTTTAGCGGGTGTGTTCGCAGTGGTCACTCCGCTTTTATACGTAGCGATCTTCGGTTCTATCGGTGTCGAAACGAATGAAATGAGCGAAACGCTTGAAGCGTTAGGAATGGCAATAAACGCAAAGTCCATGTTCTTCCAGTCTTTCTCGCTTGGAAACAACCTCGGACTTATACTCCCCGTTCTTCTCGCCATCATTCTCTGCAAGGACTTTGCTCATGGAACCGTCCGCAACAAGATAATAAGCGGAAAAAGCCGCACGTCGATCTTTTTGTCAATGTATTCGGTATGCTTTTGCGTGCTTTTTGGCGCAATGGTGCTGCATGCACTTCTTACCATGCTCATAAGCCTGATATTCTTCCCCTATCAGTCAACTGAGTTTGTCGCTTCGGATATAGGATATTTTCTGCTTTCGCTGCTCTTTGAAGCTCTGATTTACGTTTTCGTAGCTGCGCTCGTCAGTTTTCTTTGCGCATGTACGAAGAATATGGGACTTGCGATCGTCGGCTACGTTGCGGTCGTAATGATAATGAGCGTCCTTACCTCTATATTGCAATTCGGCGCGCTCATGGTGCCCGTCGCGGACGGCGGAGATTCGGTTGCGCTTAAGGTTATTGAATTTTTGCAGGACATAAACCTTTTCAATTTCAGCACTGTCATTGGCGTTGGCACTAAATATTCGGCACGCGAGGTGCTCTGCTGTATTCTCTCCCCCACCATACTTTCGGCAGGAATCACGCTTCTCGGAATCTTCAAATTCAAGAAGAAGGATATTAAATAAGTAACATAAAAATCCACTTTTACCGCGGTAAAAGTGGATTTTTTAATATTCATTATTAACCTTTTATTTCAAACTCCCCAAGCGTTGTCGTCTTGATATAGTCGCCCTTTAACTCGCGAAGACGAGCCATGTGGGGCTGTTCGATATGTATTTGCTGGTGGCGCTTTGACTCCCAAGCCTCAATAAGCAAGAGCTCGTTTTCATCAGATTCGGAAAAATAATACTCGTAACGAATACAGCCGTCCTCTGCGAGTATAGCGGAGAGTATTCCCTCCTTTTTCACCGCCTCGACAAACGCCTCTCTCTTTTCGGGGTAACAATCGAATTTTACGTATATGGTATACATTTCTGATCTCCTTTTGTTTTATTTAGTTTCATTATAACACGATCTTTACAAAATGTAAAGTACGCTATGATATTTTTCCTCGCGATTTGTAGAGGTCAGCGCCTTCGACGCCCCGCAAAAACCTCTCGTGAGAGACGGGCTGTCGTGGGCGCCAGCCCCTACCGTTATTTAGAGAAAGCAACTACCTCTAATTGTAACGGTCGTAATCTTCAATCGCCCGTCCAATATCATCAGCACACTTTTTGCATATATCGTACCCCTTTTCCAATGCATCATCAAGGGGCATCGTCGTATAATAAACCATATTAGAGCAATTAGGGTACGAAAAAGATATTTTTTGAGTTTTGCATTAAGGATTCGAACTCAAACGGGTTTTATGATATAGCTTTTTCTGAAAGCTCTGCTATTTTATCGGTTACGTAAGTAAGCGCAGCATACTTATCATCTGAGGAAATATCAGCATCACTAATATATGCCATATTGTTAACAAACGCCGCCTGTATATCGTTCATCGTTCTCCAATTTGGAGTTTGAATATCATTATACATTTTTTCATAAAACTCGAGTATTTTCTGAATCGTTTTCTCACGTTCTGCAACAACTTTGGCTATTGAATTCGCTTTTGCCTGCGCTCCAAGATCGGGCGAGGGGCCTTCTATTGACTTCACGCTTTGCAGTTGCTTCAATGCTTCATCTACATGTGCCGTTTCTTTGCTCAATTCTCGGATTGCATCAAATATCTCTTTCACTGTTAAATTATCCTTTTCCATATTCTTCTCCTCCCCGAAAATTATTTGCTTACAATTTCAACTTTTATTATCTTTTTGCCATCGCACAGAACCTCTCTCATAACATGATCGTCATTCCACGGCAATTCTGCACAATGGGAATAGACGATTTCCGTGCGAACGGTTCTTGAAAAAAGTTCGTCAATATAGCATCCGAAAATATCCGCCATCATAGGTAAGAATACAACGTCGGGCGCAGATTTGGCTGTTTCCCATTTTGACACCGCTTGAAAACTAACTCCTAACTTTTCCGCTAACGCTTCTTGCGTCAATCCGCATTTTTTGCGATACTGATATATGTTTGATGCCAATATTATGTTTATATTTTCCATGGCGTTCCTCCTGTTTTTGTTGTGTTAATTATAACATATTAAAAATCATTGCGCAATAAATTAACGGTTGATTTCTTTCGACTGACGGTTGAATTTTGTGACACGTGAAATATATTTAGGCACTATGGTAACTCCGCTTCGCTCCGTGATTCGCACGCTCTACGCCTGACAAGCGAGCTTGTCGATCTCCGAGCGGCGAATGCGAACCTAATTCTGCGTCGCTTCGCTCGCAGAGCGAGCTTTGAAGCGACGAGTGCCCCAGCCAAACAGAAAAGCCACCCGATTGGGTGGCTTTTCGTTTTGTATAAAGCCTACGAAAAAGATATTTTTTGCGTTTTGCCACTAGGATTTGACCTCAAACGGATTTTTGCAAAAACTCAAACAACATTTCCCAAAGTTTTATCATTGGGATGGATAAAACAACTGCGAACAGGTACTCCGAAAGCCAAATCGATTTTGTAAAACGGAGCTTTTCGGAAAGTTTAATATTTAGAATAAGCATAGCAATCAAGCCAAGCAAAGCAACGATACCGCAAAGAATGCAAAACGGTATAAATCTTGGGTATTGCATAGAACTGTCTAACGAAATTGCCATAGCCAAGCCCAACAAGTTTAAAAGACATTCTAACCCTAAACTTAAAAATGCGGCGTTTGCCAATATTGTAATAGGAAGGTAAATAAAGGTTGTTTTTTTCATATCCCCACCGCCTTTCTGCGTTTAGTATAGCACATTTCCGCCCGAAAATCAACTGCAAATCGGGAATTTGAGGGGGGAGGATTTTGGGTTGCGCATCAACAGAAGGCTCTGCCTAACCGTAGGGGCGAACTGTGTTCGCCCGCGGGCGTTCAAAGAACGCCCCTACGAGATAGAATCGAAATTCCGTTAATATCTCGGTAGGGGAGGGGCTTGCTCCTCCCGAAAAAATATCTGATCTTAAAGAACGGGAGCACCAAGGCGCTCCCCTGCCGCTGACAAAGGAGAATGCGCGCGTTAGTGCCCCAGCCAACGCAAAAAGGACGCCGTTTGGTGTCCTTTGTGTTGTCTCTTCTGACCTTAATAGATGCAATTCAAAAAACCTTACATTCGTACATTATAGAATGATACGCAAAAACAATTTGATCTTTCTTGCCGTGTAAAACAACAAGATAAAATTCATCTCCCTCAGATGAAATGTCGAAAGGTGTTTTCACTGAAGTACATCTTCCGTATTTTGCGAAATATACTACGTCAACCGTGTGTCTGCCTTCCGAATAATTTTTCGGCACTTCTCCCTTGGATATACGGCTAACAGTATCTTTAACAATAGAAAATGCTCCTTGTTTAACCAAGCACATCTTAATAATATCACGAACGATTTTATATATGAAAAAAGCGGGAGCGATTGTACACATCAAAGCCAATATAATTCCTAAAACGAGTATGTTTTTTGCCACATATACACACGCCACAAAAAGCGGAACAAAAATCAGCAACGTAACAATAAGCAAAACCACATCGGGAATCATTTCTTCCTTTGCCCATCGAACAAGCTCTTTTTGACAGCTTTCGCGAGTTAAGATATTTTTAGATTCTTTTGTCATAAAAAACAGCCTTTCATCATTTTCGTCTGCTATCAAGCCAACTGTAATAATTCTCTAACAGCTTTTTGCAAGAAAAGTTTTTGAAAATTATTTGTTGAGAGTATTATAACATAAATTCAGAAAAATGTAAAGAAAAATATGTTTGGCACTAGGGTAACTCCGCTTCGCTCCGTGATTCGCACGCTCTGTCTCGCTGTGGCTCGGTCACGCTCGCGTTCTGACATCACACCGTGATGTCATTCATTACGCTCACGCCGCTTCGCTACCTGACAAGCGAGCTTGTCGATCTCCGAGCGGCGAATGCGAACCTAATTCTGCGTCGCTTCGCTCGCAGAGCGAGCTTCGAAGCGACGAGTGCCCCAGCCAAACAGAAAAGCCACCCGATTGGGTGGCTTTTCTGTTTGTGTGTTCTGACCTTAATAGATGCAACCTTATTTCTTTCCAAGTTCTTCGTTTTGAATTTGCTTTCGCAGCTCTTCTTTTTCCAATTCAAGTCTTGTCTTAATTGTTTTTCCGTATTTGACCTTAAAAATCACATTACCAACAACATAGGCAAGTATATACGGAATAATACTACACAACTTGGCGTATGACGAAAAGAAAAATATAAAAGGAAATACAAACGGAATCAATCCATAAAATGAATATCTCGTATATTTGTACTGTTCATTCAATTCGTCATCGGTCAATCTGACAGTGTTACCTGTTGTGTATGCAGTATCACCGGTTGAACTTCTATGAAAATCTACTTTGAACATCGGGGCTTGAACGAGCATTAGTACAATAAGAAATACAGGTACAACTGACAGAAAATCAATAGTGATATTAGTTCGAAAGGCAAATAATAACACTATATTTATAACAATGTGAACGATATAGTAAATGCTAAATTTTTTCATGTTCCAGCAGCCTTTCTGATTTATTTGTTACCTTGATTTGCATTTTGCTTAGCCGTTTGAATAGAGCGGACAAGCAAAAATCTTATAGTTGAACAGTTCTTATCAAGCGATTTATGCCTTATTTCATCTATATACTCGCTTCTCCAAAGCATTTCAAGCCATTTGCTCGTTTCATTTGTTTCTTTGAGCGCAATTTCAAGTTTTGCGATAAAGTCGGCGCGGCTATGAGCGTATTTGCTTTCGGCAATATTGGCGCAAATACTTGTCGCGCTTCTGCCGATTTGATTGGAGATAACGGTTTCGTGCTTTGAGCGTAACTCTTTTGTCAGCTTCAAAACTTCTACGGATAATTCCATAGACAGAGCACCGAGCTTATCCTCTTTCATAACCACACCACCTTTCCAAATCCAATTATACCATACTTTCGGTTAAAAATCAACTATCAATTAGCGTATCGAATGAACGGCAACCGCTCCGTTTGCGCGAAGCGCAACATCGTTGATGCGAAGCATCACATCATTAGGCGCAAGCCCACATCATTTGAGGCAACGCCTCAACCTCGTTCATTTGTGCCGAAAATGAATAACGATGTTCTCGCTTCGCTCGAAATGATGTTGACCTTCGGTCAAATGATGTTGTGCCTGTCGGCACAAATGAAAAAATCCTGAAAGCGATGCTTTCAGGATTTTTTGGCTGGGGCACTAGGATTCGAACCTAGGTAATGACGGAGTCAGAGTCCGTTGCCTTACCGCTTGGCGATGCCCCATTGACAAAGCGTATTATATCATAAACACTTTCGTTTGTCAAGTGCTTTTTTTATTTTTTTCTTTTTTATTTCTTTCTCGCCTTTATACGCAATAATAATCCGAGCGTAAACATGTTGACCGATAAAATTTATAAGTTCGCACAAAACTCCGTCATCGTTAGCCTTCCCTTGTGAGGGAAGGGGGACCGCTTGCGGTGGATGAGTAGTAAAGAATGAATTTAAATCAAGGACACCTCATCCGTCGGCTATCGCCGACACCTTCTCCCGCTGGAGAAGGCTCATTGTTACAACAACGTTAGGCTGAAAGATTTTATTTGCATTTTATACAAAAAGAGCCTTACCGCAAAAGGCAGGCTCTTCGCCGCGAGTGCCGTGTGAACGCATTAGAGGAACCCTGTACTCCAGGGCGGTGTCCTATCTCCGCTTTACTGCTCCCAACGTCCTCATCAGCGCG
>SVUH01000009.1 GCA_015063335.1 Oscillospiraceae bacterium
GTACGGCAGATTTGCTGATGCCGTTAAGTACATAGACCCCCGCAAGCAGTAATTAAAGGAGGAACTGAATAATGGCACATTTTGAAGGTTATGAAAGACGCGAGGCGAAGATTCTCGCTGCTCTTAAGGAATACGGTATTTCCTCTATCGACGAGTGCAAGGAAATATGCGATGCAAAGGGAATTGACCCTTACAAAATAGTTGAAGAAACCCAGCCTATCGCGTTCGAGAACGCTAAGTGGGCTTACACCGTAGGCGCGGCAATCGCAATCAAGAAGGGTTGCACCAAGGCTGCTGACGCAGCAGCTGCAATCGGAATCGGACTTCAGTCCTTCTGTATCCCCGGCTCCGTTGCAGAGAATCGTAAGGTTGGTCTTGGACACGGAAACCTCGGCTCTATGCTTCTTTCCGAAGAAACTGAGTGCTTCTGCTTCTTGGCAGGTCACGAGTCTTTCGCAGCAGCAGAGGGCGCAATTAAGATAGCTCTTAACGCAAACAAGGTAAGAGTTAAGCCCTTGCGCGTTATTCTTAACGGTCTTGGTAAGGACGCTGCTATGATCATTTCCAGAATCAACGGCTTTACTTACGTTCAGACCGAGTTTGATCCTTACACCGAGGAGGTTAAGGTAATTAAGGAGACCGCTTACTCGAACGGCGACAGAGCAAAGGTTAAGTGCTACGGCTCTGACAGCGTTCCGGAGGGCGTTGCAATCATGCGCCTTGAGAACGTTGGTGTTTCCATTACGGGTAACTCCACCAACCCCACCAGATTCCAGCACCCCGTTGCAGGAACCTACAAGAAGTGGTGTAACGAGAACGGCGTTAAGTACTTCTCCGTTGCTTCGGGCGGCGGTACGGGACGTACGCTTCACCCCGATAACATGGCAGCAGGCCCTGCTTCTTACGGCATGACCGACACCATGGGACGTATGCACGGCGACGCACAGTTCGCAGGTTCTTCCTCTGTTCCCGCTCACGTAGAGATGATGGGTCTCATCGGCGCAGGTAACAACCCCATGGTTGGTATGACTGTTGCTGTTGCAGTTGCTATCGAAGAAGCAAGCAAGTAATAGGACGCGGGGACGCGATTAGTCGCTTTTTGAAAAAAGCTCCGCAAAAACTTTCATAAAAAATTGGACACATCATTTTAGGTTTTACCTTAGTGATGTGTCCAATTTTTCGCGAACAAAAAATAAAGGGGCTGAGTCATTTAGATGCAGAAGTCGTGGTTTGGTTCTCGTCGGCGTACAAGGGTACGCCAGAGAGCCAAAACGCGGCTAAAAAACACACATAAAAATTGAAATTCGCAAGAATTTCTACCTACAATACCGCAAATACCGCTTTACCATCAATTTCTTGATAATAAAGCGGTATCTTTTTTATGTCTATTTCCGTGTGTTTTTGTTCTGCGCTAAATGAAGCAGCCCCTTTTGTATTTAATTGAGCTTGTAAAGCTTAAAGGCGATCAGTCCCTCACCCTCAAAATACATGGTGGGATTTTGGTCGAGATACATCTTGAAGCGGCGGCTTTCGTCTTTACCGTCGGTGCCCGAAACCGTGAGGCATATGGGCTCGCTGGCATTGAGATATATTGTTATATTTCTCTGTTCAAGAGCGTCACCGTCGGTGTTATATATAAGCTCTGCGCAGTAGCAAGCATCGTCAGGAAGCTCGGCAACTACACGCTGGCGGGGCTTATCACCATATCTGTCCTCGGGAAGCTTGTACGGTAGCATAGGCTCGTCGGCGAGCGAATACTCGTATACAAGCTCGTCGCAGGCATCAAGATTATCGGTATCTATCTTACGGTCCTGACGGAAAGCAAGAGTACTCATTGAAAATCTTACGAGATTTTTAGCGCAACGCTGAAGCTCGCCAAGGGTAAGATATCCGCCCTCAAATGCCTCGGGCATGTCGTCGACGAATGTGATGGAATCGGGCTGACACATATATACGTCGTTCTGCGCCTTGACCATTTTCGCAAGACAGCTGGTCGTCCATTCGTCACCGCTGAGGGAAGGCATGCGGGGCCACCAGTCTGTCATAACGAAGTGCTCGTATCCCCATTCACCGCGAAGGATAGTTGTGGTCAGATCGTAGCAAGCGCCCGTTGCGTTGCCGTTGACTCGATTGTAGGCTGTCATTATAGCTCTTGCATATCCGCTCTTAACTGCCATCTCAAAGCCGCGCAGATATATTTCGCGCAGGGCGCGTTCACTCAGCACCTCGTTTTCGTCCTTTCGGTGGAACTCCTGGGAATTGACGGCAAAATGCTTAAGCGTGCAGTAAACGCCCTTGTTCGTAAATCTTTCAGCTATTTTTGTAGCAAACGAGCCTGTAAGAACGGGGTCCTCGGAGAAATACTCAAAGTTTCTTCCGCAGAGGGGAGAGCGGTGGATATTCATTCCGGGTGCAAGAACTATATCAACGTTGTAGCTAAGAAGCTCATCAGCAAAGCTATCAAAGAGATCGTTCAGAGCTTCGGGATCCCACGTGCACGCAAGAAGCGTTCCTACGGGAATACAGGTTGCCTTTGCCATGCTTTCCATACGAATACCGCTGGGGCCGTCGCAGGTGGTAATAACAGGAACACCCTTGGAATTCCAAACCTTCGTAACACCTCCAAAGCAGCTTGCCGTACCCGGAATGGGAGCCTTGGGGCTGGACATTCCCTCGCCGCGGATAATATACATAAGCTCGGTGGGAGAGAACTGTGCTATGAACTCGTCAAGCGTGTTCTCGCCTTTCTCTACGTCCTTGAGCGTTATTCCACGGTCGCCCGTAAGCTCAATCGCCTCGGGGAGATTTTCTGCTATGCGCTCGTTTATATCATACTTTGCCGTGGGCGCGCTTTCATAGGAGAGAGCGCCGTTCTTGGCGGTCATTCTGGAGAATTCCTCAACGGGGGCAAGCGCCTGCGTGCACTGGCGGACCAAACGTGTCTCTTCTATTCGGAAGGTCAGCGCGCGTTGAGCGGCTCTGACGTTTTCACCCGCGTATATGGAATACTCGCCCGCCTCTAAAACGTATGCGTAAGCATATCCGCTATCTCCGCTGTCGTCGTATGAGGCAAGAGAATTTACGTCGATGGTAAAGTCAAGCGTCTGCTCCTCGCCGGGCGCAAGAGACTTGGTTTTCTTAAAGGTAACAAGCTCTCTTGCAGGCTTGCCAAGCTTGCCGCATGGAGCAGAGGAGTATACCTGTACGACCTCTCTGCCGTTGTAGTTTCCTTGGTTTTTCACCGAAATCGAGAGGGTTACGGTATCTCCGTTTCTTTGTGCGGAGATCACCTGACTCGAAAACTCGGTGTAAGAAAGACCGTATCCGAAGGGATAGAGAACCTTGTCGGGTGCGAATGTCTCGAAATAGCGGTAGCCTACGAAAATATCTTCAACGTGGATATTTTTTGCTTCGTCACCGAAGTGATCATTTGAGGGGTAATCCTCTATATACGCAACGGTATCTGAAAGACGTCCACTCGGAGTAGCGTCTCCCATAAGGGCATCTACTGTACCTCTGCCGCCCTCCTGACCGCCCTGCCATACGCAGAGCACCGTGCCGACGCCGTACTTCTTTACCCAGCTCATATCTATTATATTTCCGCCGTTGTAAACCACAATAAGATGCTTGAAGTGCTTGGAAAGAAGTGCGATCGTATGCTCTTCTGCCTCGGAGAGATACCACTCTCCGCGCACCGCGTGGCAGTCAAAGCCCTCGCCTACCGTGCGGCAGAGGACGAAGATAGCCTTGTCCTGACGCTTGGAGGCGGCTATTATAAGCTCCTCCTCTACAAAGGGCTGTTGCTGAAATTTGGGGACTTTCCAACCGTCGCCGCCGTCGTAGGGATTTTCCTTTATGTAGCTTGCAAAATATTCCGTGATCTCGCTGTCAAGTGAAACTCGCTTGGCAAGCTCTTCGTGAATATTGGTGACGTATGGGCAGTTTACACGTCCGCCTGAGCCTGTTCCGCTCTTTACGTACTCAAATTGTCCTCGTCCGAAAAGAGCGATCGGCTCACCCTCGGTCAGCGGAAGCGCTCCGTCATGCTCGAGCAATACTAAACCCTCGGGGATAACCCGACGGCAATTATTTGCGTATGTGTTGAAATCAGACATAATCATTCTCCTATAAGTTTTTTCACGTTTTTATGTCAAATTATGGCTTGACACTATCATTATATCATGGATCAAGCGATATTTCAAGGGCTTGGATAATATATGTATGGAAACTTTTTTGAAAACTCTTTGAGTGAGTTGTTTTAGAGCTGTGATATGTCCGATTATTATAAGGTAAGCAGTAAAAAGGAGCTGTTTTTTACCCAAAGCACTTGATTTTTTTGTCAAAATATGAGATAATAAATAGGATATGTAATAATCAATGAACGTTAGGAGATATTATGGAAAAAAAGAGAAGCAGCTTTACAGGTAAGCTCGGGTTCGTTCTCGCCGCCGCGGGAAGCGCGGTAGGTCTTGGGAATCTTTGGCGCTTTCCTTATCTTGCCGCGCAGCACGGTGGCGGAGTGTTCTTGCTCGTCTATGCTATTCTCTCGGTAACCTTTGGATTTTCCCTTATGATAGCCGAAATTGCGATAGGTAGAAAGACCGGACTTTCGGCAATAGGCGCGTTTCAGAAGATAAATAAAAAATACTCGTTTGTAGGCTATCTTGTCGCTATCGTTCCCGCGCTGATCTTACCTTATTATTCTGTAATTGGCGGCTGGGTAATAAAATACCTCACGGTATTCACAACGGGCGGCGCTGAAAAGGCGGCGGCAGACGGATATTTTGAGGGCTTTATCGGCAACACATGGCAGTCTCTTCTTTTCTTGGCTATATTCATAGGAGCGACGGCGCTTGTCGTTTTTCTCGGAGTTGAAAAGGGAGTGGAGAAGGTCAGCAAGATAATGATGCCCGTTCTCGTGGTGCTCTCCGTTGGTATTGCGGCATTCGTCTGCATTTCAAACGCGGTGCGCGGCGAGTGGGAGGGTATACTTTATTATATCAAGCCCGACTTTTCAAATTTCAGTATTATGACCGTAGTCGCGGCGATGGGACAGCTCTTTTACTCAATGTCGCTTGCGATGGGTATTATGATAACCTACGGCTCGTACATGAAAAAGGAAGTAAGCCTTGAGTCCTCGGCTCACCAGATCGAGTTCTTTGATATGGGAATTGCCTTTACGGCGGGACTTATGATCGTTCCGTCGGTAGTAAGTTATTCGGGTATAGAGGGACTTAACAAGGGACCGGGACTGATGTTCGTTACACTCCCCAAGGTGTTCAACGACATGGGGCCCGTGCTCGGAAACGTTATAGGCGCGATATTCTTTGTTCTCGTTTTGTTTGCGGCACTTACATCTTCTATCTCCCTTATGGAAACGGTGGTGTCTATAATTCAGGACAAGTTCCACCTTGAGAGACGGGTGACCTGTGGCATAGTTCTTGCGGCAAGCTTTATTATAGGACTTCCTTCCGCACTTGGATTTGGCGTTTGGTCGGGATTTACTCCGTTGGGTATGGATATTCTCACGTTCTTCGATTTCGTGACAAACAGCGTGCTTATGCCTATAGTTGCGATCCTCACCTGCATCGTGGTGTGCTACGTTATGAAGCCTAAGTCCGTCATCGACGAGGTTTCCTTGACGGGAGAGTTCAAGCTTGCAAGGCTCTTTAAGGGAATGATATACGTCGCTCCGCTTCTTCTGCTCGTGATTCTCGTATTCGCGATATTCGAGGCGTTTGGAATCACCTTCGGCGGCTTCTTAAAGTTCTGATAAGCGAATAAAATCAATAAAACGGACACATCAATTGGTTCTTCCAATTGATGTGTCCGCTTTCTTTATAAAAGCTTATTTCGTTCCGAACAGGCGGTCGCCTGCATCTCCGAGACCGGGGAGAATATATCCGTGCTCATTGAGGCAACGGTCCATTGTAGATACATAGATCTTAACGTCGGGGTGTGCTTCGGCTACGCGCGTAATTCCCTCGGGCGCGCCGATAATCGACATGAACTTGATATTCTTACAGCCCTTGTCCTTGAGAAGCTGAATTGCGTCGCATGCGCTGCCACCCGTAGCGAGCATGGGGTCAATAACAATGACGAGCTTATTTTCAATTCCCTCGGGAAGCTTGCAGTAGTAGGTATCGGGCGCTAGGGTTTCCTCGTTTCTGCACATACCGATGTGTCCAACCTTTGCAAGAGGGAAGAGCACGTGCACGCCGTTGACCATTCCCAAGCCTGCGCGCAGGATAGGAACGATCACTATGGCATCATTCTCGACAACGTACTGCGTGCAGGTTTCAAGAGGAGTCTTGACCTCTTTTGCAACCGTGGGTACGTTTTCCTTGAGGCTCTCGTACGTCATGAGCGTCGTGATCTCCTCTACGAGCTCGCGAAATTCCTTCATGCTTGTTTTTTCGTCGCGCAAAATTGCTATTTTATGATTTATCAGGGGGTGATCAAAGATCACCACGTTTTCATAGTTCTTCACTGTTGTTCTCCTCTGAGGTGGATATGTTAGTTTACTTTTTCTTGCTGTGTGTTTCTACGAAGGTCAAAACGGTGTTTGTCAAAATTCCGAGCAACAGAGCCGTTGCGGTGGGGGTGATGAGAACGTACTCGGTGATCTGGAGAGCAAGTCCGCCGATACCGGAGATCAGAATTGCCGCAACAACGAACAGATTTCTGCTTTCGCCGAGGTCAACGTCCTTAAGCATCTTCAAGCCGGAAACTGCGATAAATCCGTACAGCGCAAGGCAAACGCCGCCCATTACGCAAGAGGGGATCGTCTGCAAAGCGGTGGTGAGGGGGCTGAAGAAAGAGAGCGCAATACAGATAAACGCGGTAGTCGTGATGGTTATTACAGAGGCGTTTTGGGTAATAGCAACGCAACCGACGCTCTCGCCGTAGGTGGTGTTGGGGCAGATACCGAACAGCGTTCCCGCGATAGAGCCAACACCGTCGCCGAGAAGCGTTCTCTTAAGACCGGGCTCCTCGATAAGATCCTTTTCAATTATAGAGGAAAGGTTCTTGTGGTCTGCAATATGCTCTGCGAAAACTACGAGAGCAACAGGGAGGAATGCAACGACTATCTTTATAACGCCGCCGAGAGTTATGGGCGTAGCACCGGCGTTTGCGCCGATTATCTCAGACGAGAGGTTGCCGCTTACAAGCTCCTTGATACCCTCAACGAGAGCGAACTTGGGAACGGTAAAGAATGCGGAGAGACCAACGAACTGACCGTCACTTACGTAGTTGTTGATAACGGGGCTCCAGTTAATGACTTTAAGGTAATCGACGTTTGCGATAATGCCGACGGTCGTGAATATTGCCGCTACGGCGTAGCCTGCGAGAATTCCTATAACGAAAGGAATGAGCTTAGGCATGGTGTATTTCTTTTGAACGGAGCAGATTATGACCGTAAAGAAGGTTATAAGTCCGCAAAGAAGCGCTACGTAGTTGCCGCTGGCGAAAGAAGCGGAGCTGTCAGCTTTTACGATGTTGCCCATAGCGTTGCTTGCAAGGGAAAGTCCTATAAGCGTGACCGTGGGGCCGATGATAACGGGGGGCATGAGTCTGGATACCCAAGAGGTGCCGATAAAGTGAACGAGCAGCGCCAGAACGACGTATACAAGTCCCGCTACGATCGAGCCGACGACGATACCTGCGTATCCGTAGGTTACCGCTATCAGAAGAGAGGGAATGAATGCGAACGAGCTGCCGAGGAACACGGGGCTCTTGAACTTGGTGAAGAGCTGGTAGATAAGTGTACCAACACCTGCGCCGAAGATAGCCGCGGGCATCTGAGTCGGAAGACCGATCATTGCCGGTACAGCGATAGTTGCGGACAAAATTGCGAGAAATTGCTGGAATGCGAAGATTAAGCGCTTACCCATAGGGGGTCTGTCAGAGATGTCGTAGATCAGATTTTTAGCCATTTTCTTCCTCCTATTTTAGGGCTTGTTGCCCGTCTACATAAATTATATCACCGACGAACAAAAATGTCAATTCTTATCGAATTTTTCCCCAAAAAAATTTTATTGATTTGTACTCTCCCTCTTGCCCGCCTGAAAGACATGCAAAAACATAGATAGAATTTAATTTAAAAGGACAGTCGTGGACGCCTGTCCCTACAATCTGTAAATCAAATGCAGCTCTTGTGATTTTTTTGGATATAAAACCAAACAAGAAATATTGGAGCTTTCTTCTCTTAAAAAAGCGTAGGGACAGGCGGTCTACTGCGGGTCGGTCACGCTCGCGTTCTAACACCACACCGTGGTGTTATTCATTTCGTTCGCGCCGCTTCGCTACCTCGACTGTCCGTAAAAAAACAAAAGGCGCGCACAAATAAAATTTTGTAGTTCGAGGCTCGAGTTAAAAAGAGGCTCCCTCCGAGAGGGAGCCTAAAAAGCGGCACTCAAATATATACTTACCTCGGCAAAATATCGACTTTCACAACAAAATAAAAGCGCCTGCAAATCAGCTCCGTAAGGAGGATCTGCAGGCGCATTTTTTTAATGGTTATATGATCAAATTGTCTAATATATGTAGGGATCATATCTTGACAAGTGGGGCGTGGTGTGCTATACTTGTTGCGAAAAAGATCTCCCGTGGGAGAAAAAGAAAGGAACTTAACTCAGTATGAAGCTTGAAGGACTTACCGTCAATTTTCTCGGAGACAGCATTACCGAGGGAGTGGGCGTTAGCAATATCCCCGAAAATCGCTATGACAACCGTCTTAAAAAGGCGTACAGCTTAAAGGCGACCAACAACTACGGTATTGGAGGAACGCGACTCGCGCATCAGGAGAAGCCGAGTGAGAAGCCCCGATATGACCTTTACTTTTGCGGCAGAGCGTACAACATGGATCCTAATGCCGATCTCGTGGTAGTTTACGGCGGCGTAAACGACTACATACACGGAGACGCGCACTTTGGTACGATGGAGGACCGCACCCCCGAGACGTTCTGCGGCGCTGTTTATTTTCTCATGGATACTCTTAAATCGCTTTATGCCGGCAAGCCCGTGGTCTTTATGACGCCCGCGCACTGCGATTTCAAGGGCGTGTCCGACACGGAGGTCTCACCCAGAGACATGAAGAAGCCCGACGCAAAGCCGCTTTTGGAGTACGTTAAGGTCATAAAGGCAAGAGGCGCGGAGCTTGGCGTACCCGTGCTTGACCTTTTTGAGAATCTCGGCATCGACCCCAACAACGAGGACGATAAGGCGCGCTACACCGTAGACGGACTCCACTTCAACGATGACGGTCAGGGACTTTTGGCAAGCGCGCTCGGCAGATTTTTGGAGTCTATTTGACCGATAAAGACAAATCACCCTTGCTTACAAAGGAGAAGATATGACACTTTCGGAGCGCCATGAGCAGGTGGAGAGCTATCTTGGCAAAACTGTAAAAATAGAAATTGACCGTCCGATCGGGTACGTGCACCGCAAAGGGAAAAAGACGCTGGTTTATCCTATAAACTACGGCTATATTCCCGACGTTCTCGGCGGCGACGGCGAGGAGCTTGACGTCTTTTTGGTTGGCGTGGCTGAGCCCGTTTCGACCTACGAGGGGAAAATTATCGGTATCGTTTACCGTGCCGACGACGTGGAGGACAAGCTCATAATGGCGCCCGAGGGCATAAGCCTCACGGCTTTGCAGATTGCCCGCACCGTGTATTTTCAGGAAAAATACTACAAGACCACCGTTCGCGCGCTCGACGGCTCGGTGGCAGAGATCAACTAACGCCTAAAGCTTTTGACTTTTGAAAGGATAACCTAATATGAAGATTTATTTTATTCGTCACGGACATCCCGATTACAAGCTGGACTGTCTTACGGAGATAGGACACAAGCAGGCACAGGTGGCTGCAGAATATCTGCGCGACAGCGGTATTGAGGCGATATATTCCTCGACGTGTGGCCGCGCAATTGAGACGGCTGAGCATACTGCAAAGGTTCTCGGGCTTCCGATAGATCAACGTGAATTTATATGCGAGCTTGGTTGGAAGTCAAAGGACGACACTCCTATCGTGGCGAATGGCCACCCTTGGAGAGTGTCGGATTGGCGCGTTTCTCAGAATTTGACGCTCACTAACGTCAATTGGCGCGAGGACGAACCGTATTGCAGAAGCATAATTGTGGAGCGCACGCAGGTCGTAATCGACGGAATCGATGCGTGGCTTGCCGCGCTTGGCTTTGCGCGCGAAGGAGAATTTTACCGCGTAGCTGAGGAGATCCCCTACAAAACGGTTGCGATGTTCAGTCACGCGGGTGCATCTGCTGCGGCGATATCTCACATGCTCAACATTCCGCTGCCCCAATTTTTCGCGGCATTCAGGCTTAATTTCGTTTCGAGCTTTGTTATTGAGCTTGCCGATAAGCCCGGAGAGCTGATATACCCCAAGATCATTCTTTTGGACGACGTTCTTGCAAAGAGTGAGAGCCGTACAGAGATATTTTACGGAAACTAACTAATAGGAACAAAAGCCACCGACTGAGTCGGTGGCTTTTGACTTTTAAGGCTTTTATATTTTGTCGATTTATGGCATAATTAGGTATATATAATATTTGGGTTCACTTCATTCTGCCCGACGTCTTTTTTTGACTGCACACAAAAACAATTCTGAATATGGTGGTGAAAAATGCAATTCAATTTCCAATTGTGCTTGCAAAAATAACGATGAAAAATTATAAAAGTTATGTGTAAAATATTTAAACCATTAAATAAATCGTAAAAATAAATTGTTTAAAAATATAATTATAGTCTTTCTAATTTTTCGATAAATATGCAGAAATAATACAATACATATTTTTATATCACAAATGCCGAAATTGCAAAAATCTGTTGACAAGTGGATATACATGTGATATAATATTTGATAATTATACGCGTGCATGCGCGTATAATTTATTTGAAATTATTTTCCCGAAAAACTTTAATTGACAGAGGATTTTGAAATGACTAAATACTCACATATCATTGAGCGAATGACTTTGGAGCAAAAGGCGACCTTGGTAAGTGCCGGAGGCGGCTGGAGTAAAATCACCGCAGGAGAGAGCGAGATCTCGGCGCTTGCCTTTTCTGACGCCCGTTTCGGCGTTAAGGTAGCCCAGGGGCTTAAATACCACGGAGCGCCCGCGACGCGCTTTCCTGCGCCTATAAATATGGCGCGTACTTGGAATACGCCGCTTGTCGCGCGCGTTGCCGATGACATCGGTAATGAGGCGCGTTCTCTTGGCGTAAATGCGCTGGCTACTCCCGAGGGAGGCGTAATTACGGATGTGGCGTCTGAAATGACGGACCGCTTCTCGGAGGATCCCTATCTTTCGGGACGTATGCTTACGGCTTACGTAAGAGGGATTGAATACAACAAGGCGATGGCTACGGTTAGCTATGCAAGCGCCGCTGTCAGCACGGAATTTGCCTCTAATGAGCAGTCCGTGCGTGAGGTTGCGCTCATGCCTTATGAAATGGCAATAAAGGACGGAAAGCCCTCTGCTGTAAAGGTTTGCGATGGCTTTTACGGAGACTCCCACGTATGTGAGAGCAAGCACCTCATGTCGGGAATTCTCAAGACCGAGTGGAAATACGACGGTATTATAAGCGTGCCTGACGATGGAAGGGTAAGCATGGTTAAGGCTCTGGAGGAGGGCGCGGATCTGTTCCGCTCCGAAAATGCCGCCGAGGAGGCTCAGAAAATAGTAAAAATGGTGCAAAGGCACAAGAAGCTTGCGGAGGACGTCGAGGACGGAGTGGCTACACCGTACCAGCTCGAAGCGGCAGTGGCGCACGGCGAAGCGCTTTCCGAAAAGCTGCTTGATGAGGTAGTCGAGAAGCTTCTCAGTGCGGCGGACGAAAAGCATATGAAGGATATTCCCGTGCCCGAGTCCTATGCGTCGTATCCGTTTAACCACCCCGTTATGTTCGAGGAGCGCAAGCATGCCGCTACCGCATACGAGGCGGCTTATGAGTCTATCGTATTGCTAAAAAATGAAGGAGTTCTCCCGATCGACGACCAAAAGAAGGTGGCGTTCCTCGGAGATTATCTGTTCTGCGATCTTTGCGACGTGAACGCTGACGGAAGCTTTGTGGCACTCGAGAACGAGAGTACCGTAAAGCAGATCTCAAAATCCGGGCTCAACGTTATTGGCTGCTACAGAGGCTACGAGCGCGGTGCTACCTCAGCTGAGCAGGCTAAGCTTTTGGCGGATGCAAAGACTATTGCGGTCGTAGCTGACGTCGTTGTCGTATACGTTGGAGATCTCGGTAACGAAAGATCAAATGGATCCATTCCGAGCTATCAAAGAGAATTTATACGTCGGATAAAAGAGAGTACAAATGCAAAAATAGTTGCGGTTTGCCTTGGAAACGGACTTGCCGATATGTCATGGGACACTCTTTGCGATGCGGTTATTTTGGCGGGAGACCCCGGTCAGGCTGGCGCAAAGGCTCTGCTCAAGGTGATCAACGGAACCGTTAATCCCTCTGCAAAGCTCACCGTTAGCGTTTGTGACGACAAAATACCAGTTGACGCAGACGGCGGACTTTACGGCTACCGTATGTGTCATGCTGAAAACATAAAAGAAAGATATCCCTTTGGATACGGTCTTAGCTACACCAAATTTGAATATAAGGACCTTAAGGTCACCAAGCGTGGAGTAGGATTTACCCTTAAGAACGTAGGAGAGGTCGCAGGCGCGGAGATAGCTCAGCTTTACGTCGGAAAGATGGATTCCGAGGTGACAAAGGCTAAAAAGCAGCTTCGCGGATTTAAGAAGATCTATCTTGAGCCCGGCGAGAGCGTTCACGTTGAAATACCCTTTGACAGCAGAGCGTTCAGATACTACAACACGGATACTAACTCCTGGGAGATCGAGGGTGGAAAATATCAGGTGATGGTGGGCGCATCCGCACGTCACATGAAGCTCTTTAATGAGATCGACATAGCGACGAGCGGCGCGAAGCCCCCTGTTGTAAAAAAAGTCACATCACGCACTCAGCCCGCTATGATAAAGCGCACGGAAAAGATATTTTCGGGTAAAGCGCTCGGAAATGCGATCGCGGCTACGATGTGGTCGGGCTTCTTCTGGCTGCTTATGCCATTATATGGCCTCATTGTGAGCGCTCCTTTTTATGAGCTTTTAAGCGATTTGGGGGCTACGAGGGGTATGATGATGCTGTGCGACTTTGTCGTGCTTACCTTGCTGTTCTGCATAGGCGCGGTAATTGCCCTGTACGGCATTAAAAACCTTACGCAAATGGTCAAAAAACACACCTACGAGGTGGTAAATCCCGCGGTCATTACGGTCAAAGAGAACGATACGTATCTGCCCGATGCGGAGCATCCCGCTGATGCTGAAAGATTCCATTTTGACGATGCTGTTGCAAATACGAGCATTGACGACGTTGACGAGGAAGCTTCCGCAGACGTAGACGAAGCACAGGCAAATGAGCCTTCTTTGGCGTCGAAGGAAACCGAGCCCTCTGAGGAGGCTCGTAAATATATGTGTGTGTCGCACACGACTATGGATACGCTCAACGCGGGAGCAAATAGCATCGTGAATGCACTTTCAAGGTACGTAGCGGCTCGCGGTATAATAGTAAACGACGATGAAATTAAGCGCCTCTTTGCTGCCGTTTGCGCTTCGAGAGTTATAGTTCTTCGCAATTCCGATGCGATCGGAGCAAGACTTACGCTCAAGGCTATGTGTGAGTGCTTTGGATTTAATATTGCCTTTATCAACGTAGGTGCCGATGACGAGCGCATAAGCTTCTCGTCCTCCGACGGCTCTGCGGGAATAGTGGACGCTGTAAACGTAGCGATAGAACAGCCCGAAAAGCCTACCTTTACCGTGATTTGCGGTAAGAATACGGAGGATGCTTGCGAATTCCTCGGTGATATTATTAATTATTCGGGACTTGGAAATGCGGAATATCGTATGGCTATGGGAAAAGATAAGGCAAGAAGCGTTAAGCTTCCCTCGAACCTGTGGTTCGTTATGCTTGTATCGGATGAGATCAACGTCAGAACAGGCAACGCTTGCGTCAGCTTGCTCCATGCCACATTTAACAAGCTTGTTAACGTGAACGACGTAATGCTTGGTCTCGGTGAAGAAAAGGCGGTGCTTGACCTGTATCCTATGACTCAGAGAGTGCTGGCGGATGTCACCGCTCGCGAGCGTGAGGCAAACTATCTCTCCGAGAAATATTGGAGAAAGATAGATAAGCTTGAAGAATATATGGCACAAAGAGCCGGATTTACGATAGGCAACAAGCTTTACAATGCAATGGAGAAGTATTCTGCGGTATGCATCGGTGCGGGAGCTGATCCTGAGGAGGCTATGGATTCTGTAATAAGCTCCTTGCTCTTGACTCAGCTTAACTCGGAGGATGCAAGTAAGCTTGGCGGAGAGGAAACGCTCTCCGAGTTTATGGATTCGGTGTTCGGCGCGGATAAGGACGACAGATGCCGTGAGATCTTAAGACTCAAGGGCATAAAGTGACCCGAAAGAATTTGAGGGAGAATTAACGTAAAAATGGATTTGATAATGTCAAACGTAAGTTATACGGCGGCGGGACTTACCGCTCGCGGTGTATTCGAATTTATATGGACGATATTTACCAACCGCTATGCGCTCGGTATATACGTTATTCTGGTCCTCGGACTCATGATTGCCGTTATTGCGGTAATGATCTCCGAGGAGGGAAAGCTTGCCGCTCTTATGAATGAGCGTACCAAGCGCAAAACGGAGCTGCTTTCTCAGAAGATAGACGTTCACGTAAAGAACGCTATGGGAAATCAAGGCGGCGGAGTAATGGGCAAGCAAAAGAAGCCGCTTGAGGTAAAGCAGATAGAGAACAAGAAGAAGGAGGGAAATCCTCGCTTCTATATGCTGGATAAGACGGACAAGGAAATGGCGGGCAGACCACCCCAGAGGTATGACGAGGAAGCAAGCCTTGCAGAAATATGCGAAGAGTTCCGCAACTTTTCGGCAAGCCGTCTCGGACTGTATTACAGCATAGACGATATAAGAAGATTTATAGCGGGACTGAGCGTCACGCACATACTCATAATGCAGGGTATGTCGGGAACGGGTAAGACCTCGCTTGCATACGCATTCGGAGAGTTTTTGAAGAATCCGTCTGTAATCGTACCTATACAGCCTATGTGGAAGGAGAGAACCGACCTCGTAGGATACTATAACGAGTTTACGAAGAGATTTAACGAAACGGTGCTTCTGCAAAAGATGTACGAGGCGAACTATAACAAGGAAATGTACGTAACGGTGCTCGACGAGATGAACATCGCGAGAGTAGAGTATTACTTTGCGGAATTTCTCTCGCTGTTGGAGCTTCCGAATCCCGAGAGCAGATATCTTGACGTAGTATCCGACCAGTGGGCTAATGACCCGAAGCTTCTGAAGAACGGACAGATGAAGCTGCCCGACAACATGTGGTTTATAGGAACGGCAAACAACGACGACTCAACGTTCTCGATATCGGATAAGGTATACGACAGAGCGATGGTAATGAACCTTGATAAGAAGTCGGAGTACTTTGAAGCACCCTATACCGAGGGAATGAAGATATCGCATGCGCGTTGGCAGAAGCTTACGGCGCTTGCGCTTTCGGAATACGGAATAACGGACAGAAATCTTCGTAGGATAAGAAAGCTCGACGAATACATGATCTCGAAGTTCCATATAACGTTCGGAAACAGAATAATGAAGCAGATAAGAACGTACGTATCTGTATTCGTAGCGTGCGGAGGAGACGAGCTCGTAGCGATAGACGATATACTTTCGAAGAAGGTAATGAGAAAGCTTGAGTCGCAGAACCCCGTATACGTAAGAAAGGCGGCGGACGGACTTTGCGCGTACCTTGACGACCTGTTCGGTCAGGATAAGATGCCGCTTTGTAAGGAAGCTATTCGCCGTATTGAGCGTAATGCTTAAAGACAAATAATTCAAGATACCCAAAAAACACGTAGGGGAAATTTTAAATGGATCAGTTGGATTTGTACTATCGCGCCTTTCTTGATTACCGTAAGCTTACGGCGCAAGACAAGGAGAGCGCAAGACAAAGAGATATAATTTCTCATTCCAATAACGATGCAGATAAGCTTGAGGCGATCAAGTATTTCTGCAACATTAACGAGGATTGGATAAATGAGATAGAGGCTGGGCTCGTTTTTGTCGAAAAGGCAATACACGAGGAGCGTCAGTTTATAAGAAACGACGGAGAGGTCGTTCCGATAGAAAAAACGAAGCATGTTGATAAGCATTCGGTGGAGCATCTTGCGCGCCACAGCGACCTTATCAGCCGTAAGCCTGAGGACGGAAGTGACGACATCACTCCCGATAAGCTCTATATGATAGAGCGAGAAAGCGACTACGCAGTTTATGAAAATCGCTTTCTTTACATGCTCCTTAAATACGTGGAGTCGTTTATAGATATAAGACTTTCAAGGATACAGGAGCTCGGAAATACTTATCGCGCAAGCATGTCGATGAAAAAGAGCATAAGCATCGGTAAGAGGCACATAAATTACGAGCTCGCTCTCGATGAGGAGAGACGAAACGATCCTTATGCGCTGCTTAACGATGAGGCACAGGCTCTTGTTCACCGCATGGAGGGACTTGAGCATTGGGTAGATGCTCTCTTGAGGACTCCTCTTATGGAGCAGGTCGCAAAGGTTGCTATGATACGTCCGCCTATAACCAAGACTAACGTATTGCGAATGGATAACAACTTCAAAAAGGCGGTTGCTCTCTATGAGTACGTATCCTCTTACGAGGGTGACGGATATACCATTGAGGAAGTAAAGAAGGTATGGAATCCCTTTACCGATACTATGGGTGACGAGCTTTCCGAGATAGTAATGCTGTCATCGTTCCTTACCTACGAGTACGGAAACGATCTCAAGGAAATACTCGCGGCGTCGTATGCCGAGGAGGAGGAAAGACGGCGCAAGCTCGAGGAAGAAAAGCTGGTATCGCAGATAGCCGCGCTCAAAAAGCGTATAGCGGATTCGGGCGAGTCTCCCGAGGCCTACATGCTTATGCTTGAACGCCGTAACAAGATGCTTGAGAGCGACAGCGCCATGCTGGTTAAGGTTACCGAGGAAAAGAGATTGCTTACCGAGGAGATCCGTTCTCTTGAGAAGCAGTGCGAGGTTGACGAGATGAGAATTTCGGCGCTTGAGGAAAACGTCGCCGAAAAGAAAAGAGAAATCGATGCGCTTAACGTGCGTTATGAAACCGACATGGCGGCGCTGCGCAAGGCACATGCAGAGGCGGTAGAAGCACTTGTCGCCGAGCACGAGGCTACGGTGAATGCGCTTAATGAGGAACATTCCACGCAGATGCGTACTATCAGAGAAACCTGCGAGAAGACGGTTGCAGATGCGCGCCGTGAGGCGGAAGAAAAGGTAAGAGCGACCATGGACGCAACCCGCGCCGAGATAAAGAGCGTGCGCGACGAATGCGAGCGCAAGACCGGCGAGGTGCAGACGAATGCCGCCGCGGAAGTAGAGAAATACGCAAAGGAAACCGAGCGCGTTACCAAGGCAAATCACCTTATGCGCGGTCAGCTTAACGGTCTGCGCCATAAGTACGGATTGATTCCCGAGAACGAGGATTTTTCCTCAAAGGAAAGATTCAAGGAGCTGGAAGAGGAGTTTGCGGCATTCTACGAGCTGTTTGAGGACGAGTGGAAAAAGACTAGAAAGCGTATCCGCAAGGATATTCTTTGGACGTTTACTAAGAACAATAAGAACAACTCACCCAAATCCGAGTAACGGATATGCCGCATAGTGCATTTTGCGCTATGTGTAAAAGAAATTTCGGAAAGGACCTATACAAGACAATGAAGCGAAAAAGATCGCTGATGATATTACTTCTCGTACTGACGGTCATAGTTGGCTTTTTGCTCGTTGCATCGCTCGTCAGAATGTTTATGGAGCAGCCCGCAGAGGAGAAAACGGCTATAATGTTTTCGGAAAACCTCTACGTGCTCTTGTTCTTCGCGTTGCTTTTGCCCGGACTGCTTATAGCAATGATAAGGCATATAATTAAAACGCACAACAGATATTTTGACAGAATGCGCGAGCAGGATGTAGAGCTGCCCCGGGAGAAGGCGCTTCCCGACGTAAGCATAATAAAGGAGGGACCACCCTCCCCTCAAGGCAGCGGCGGAGTAATGGGCAAGCAAAAGAAGCCGCTTGAGGTAAAGCAGATAGAGAACAAGAAGAAGGAGGGAAATCCTCGCTTCTATATGCTGGATAAGACGGACAAGGAAATGGCGGGCAGACCACCCCAGAGGTATGACGAGGAAGCAAGCCTTGCAGAAATATGCGAAGAGTTCCGCAACTTTTCGGCAAGCCGTCTCGGACTGTATTACAGCATAGACGATATAAGAAGATTTATAGCGGGACTGAGCGTCACGCACATACTCATAATGCAGGGTATGTCGGGAACGGGTAAGACCTCGCTTGCATACGCATTCGGAGAGTTTTTGAAGAATCCGTCTGTAATCGTACCTATACAGCCTATGTGGAAGGAGAGAACCGACCTCGTAGGATACTATAACGAGTTTACGAAGAGATTTAACGAAACGGTGCTTCTGCAAAAGATGTACGAGGCGAACTATAACAAGGAAATGTACGTAACGGTGCTCGACGAGATGAACATCGCGAGAGTAGAGTATTACTTTGCGGAATTTCTCTCGCTGTTGGAGCTTCCGAATCCCGAGAGCAGATATCTTGACGTAGTATCCGACCAGTGGGCTAATGACCCGAAGCTTCTGAAGAACGGACAGATGAAGCTGCCCGACAACATGTGGTTTATAGGAACGGCAAACAACGACGACTCAACGTTCTCGATATCGGATAAGGTATACGACAGAGCGATGGTAATGAACCTTGATAAGAAGTCGGAGTACTTTGAAGCACCCTATACCGAGGGAATGAAGATATCGCATGCGCGTTGGCAGAAGCTTACGGCGCTTGCGCTTTCGGAATACGGAATAACGGACAGAAATCTTCGTAGGATAAGAAAGCTCGACGAATACATGATCTCGAAGTTCCATATAACGTTCGGAAACAGAATAATGAAGCAGATAAGAACGTACGTATCTGTATTCGTAGCGTGCGGAGGAGACGAGCTCGTAGCGATAGACGATATACTTTCGAAGAAGGTAATGAGAAAGCTTGAGTCGCAGAACCCCGTATACGTAAGAAAGGCGGCGGACGGACTTTGCGCGTACCTTGACGACCTGTTCGGTCAGGATAAGATGCCGCTTTGTAAGGAAGCTATTCGCCGTATTGAGCGTAATGCTTAAAAAGAGAAACCTCAACAACAAGAAGGAGTTGATTTAACTTGAAAAAAACTCAAAAGCCGGGATACCTGATTATAGGTTCTGTGGTTATAGGAATACTATCTATTCTAATAATCTACGCAGTGCTGATAAGCACGGGACTCGTTCAGGTAAGCCAAAACCATATAGTTATATCTACTGCCAGTGCCGAAAAGGTGTACGACGGAGTGACGCTTAGCGCTGACGGGTGGGAGTTGCATGGAGAGCTCCTCGAGGGGCACGAAATAAAGGCAGAGGTCGTAGGAAGTCAGACCGAGATCGGAACAAGCTTTAACAACATAATGCTTGCTATTTATGATTCACAGGGAGCAGACGTTACCGATAAGTACGACATAGAGTATCAGCTCGGTACGCTTGCAGTTAAGGGAAGACTTTTGTCATTTTTGGCGGGCTCTGCGCAGAAGTATTACGACGGAGAGCCGCTCACGATCTCAGCGGATTCCTTCCAACACATCGGAGGCGAGCTTTCCCCGGGTCATAAAGTGCAAGCAGCTGCCGTAGGTCAGATCACTAACATTGGCTCAGCTCCCGTTAAGCTTTCGGTCGCGGTCGTTGACGAAAGAGGAAACGACGTTACCTCTCAGTACAGCATTGAGATCGTTGAGGGTGAATTAACGGTCGAGCCGCGCAGAATAGTCGTATCATTGGCTACAAACGTCAAGATATCCGAGGACGGCGCTGATATCAACTCATGCGGTGCTATCGTTTCGGGAGGCCTTCTTGAGGGACATACGGTAAAGTACAGATCCATGCAGAACTCGCTTGGGAATTACAGCGCTGATACTATTTTCGTATGGGTGGTTGACAGAAACGGAAAAGACGTGACCGAGCTTTATGAGGTGGTTACCGCTATGGGTGACTTTACGGTACAAAATCCGGAAACTTTTTTTCCGGAAGTCCCCTCTGATCTCCTTAATAACGATAAATACAGTGATATAATAGGAGGTCTCATTGATGGAAATCCCGGGGGACTAGACATAGACGGTGACGGAATTGTGGATTTTCCTTTTGATGAAGACGGCAATATAGACATAGACGGTGACGGAATCCCGGATTATAGCATTGACGATAATGGGTATATAGATATTGACGGTGACGGTATTGGCGACGTGCCCGCGGGACTTGCAGGCTTGGCGCTCTTAAAGTGCTACGTTATAAACGCAGAGCAGGACGGATACGTTTATCTCCGTGAGCAGAGTTACGGAAATTACGACGGAAGCGACTGGGCAAAGCCAAGTGAATACGAGCTTGAAATGACGCCGTATCTGTTTTCCGCGGAAGCGCTGATGAACGCGAATTACGTGTCAACATCAGCAAAGGTCACGCCATTGCTTGACGGCTTTTATTATTCAACCCCATATTATTATGACGGCGGAGTGGCTTATAACTACAACGACTGTTATGCAGACATGATCTCTCCGAAGGATCAGACTTACGAGGTGTCGTATATTCCGTTCGATTACCTGACGGCTGAAGATATTCCCTATATAAGCGATCCGTCGGCCGACGACGAATATTATGCTTATGTTTTGGATAATTATTGCGAACTGACCCAGACGATGTATGACGCTATGTGGGTTATCGCGCAGGATAATGAGCTTTATCCCTCTGATCCCGAAATAATAGCGAAGGTCGCTGAATATATACGCGGTGCGGCAACCTATAATCTTGATTTTGATGAGCTGCCGAGCGGAGAGGATGGCGTAATTTATTTTCTTACCGAGGGTAAGGAGGGCGTATGCCGTCACTTTGCGACCGCCGCGACGCTCATGTACCGAACGATGGGTATTCCCGCAAGATACGTTACGGGATTTGCTGCGAATGCAGTGGCGGGAGAGGATACCGTCGTCACAGGAATGCAGGCACATGCTTGGGTTGAGATATATATAGATAATTTCGGTTGGGTACAGATAGAGGTTACCCCGGGTAGCAGCGGTGGACAGAATCCCGGCGAAAATCCCGAGAAACCGGAGGAGCCCGAAGAACCCGAAGAACCCGAAGAGCCCGAAGAGCCCGAAGAGCCCGAAGAGTCCGAGAAGCCTGAGGAAAAAGAGAAGTTTAAGATACAAATTCCCACGTCAAGCGCATCAAAGCGTGTTGACGGTAAGTCACTCACCTCAGACGGTATAGATTGGTTCTCGATGGGTGATAAAAACAGCGGGGAGTGGGAGTATATCGAATCCGAAAACAAATGTGTTTACGTTGGTAATTCCACCGAATATGAGGGCTGGTGGTTCTCGACGGAGGGAGTTACTACTACGGGTACTATAACATACGTCGGAGTTGTTAACAACAAGGCGACGGGAATAGAAATAAAGGATGCCGACAACAATACCGTTAGCAGAAATAAGTACTCCTTGAGATATACGGGAAATCTTGAAGTAAAGGCTATAAAGCTTCGCTTTACGGCGGCAAGCGGCATAGTTACAGACGAAACGAAATACTATAATGAGCTCGAGTCCGTTGAGATCATAACTCCGGGGGCAAGTCTTATTACCGAGTACGACGCGCAAGGCAATCCGATAAGAACTCATAGCTTTGACGACTTTACCGTTTTATACGAATACGACGAGAGTAATCCCTTGAGTGACGAGGATCTCGAATTCGATGTAATGAACAGTATCAAGGAAGTAAAGCTGATAATTGATGGGGAAGACGTAATAGAGAGATACTATGTCGTTACTTACGGTGAGCACGGAATGCTCACCTACGAGGAATAAAAGGGTTTATGAAAAGAATTTTTAAGAAAGGAGGCGCACCGACATGCTTTACGAGCGTTATGCCGATAAGATAAAAAGAATTGCGGCAGTCAGAGATATTATACTTAGATTTAAGTTCCTGATCATTGGAGTGCTCGTCGCGAATTTTATTTTGACCGTGTGCTTCCTTGCTACGCAGGGCATGATATTGGGAGGAATAAAGGGCGAGACGGAATATACGTACGGAAATGACGTGGAATTCCGTGCGACTGCTCTTTTCTCCCTCCGCCCTTCGATGGAATACAGCTCTGATGGCGGTGAAACGTGGGAAAAGGAAGCTCCCGTTATGCCCGGTGAATATAAGGTTCGTGCCAAAACTCACCGCATGTTTGTTATCCCGCAGAGAAGTGAATCTGTCGATTTTGTTATAAGTAAAAAGAATCTTGTCCTGACTCTCAAGGATAATGAGGTTGAGTGGAGAGCGATCCCGTCCGTAAATACCGACGGGCTTGTGCGCGGAGACGCATTAAGCTCCGTTGAGGTGGTTGTCGACAGCACGGCTATCGGAGAGGCAACAGCCGACATAATGGAAAGTACGGCTTGTATCACCTCGCCTGACGGAAATGACGTAACGGGGGCGTACAATATTACGGCGGAGGACGGCACCGTAAATGTTATCGCAAAGCTTGTCACACTTAAAGCTAACGACGTTACAAAGACATACGACGGAACGCCGTTGGCTGTGGACGGATATACCGTTGTGGACGGCGGCGTTATTGAAGGACATACGCTTGACGTAAGCTTTAACGAGCCTGCCCTTACCAACGTCGGAAGCAAGGATATAAAGATAACGGGCGTCAAGATTTTTGAGGGTAGTGAGGACGTTACCGAATTTTATCGGGTCCTTACACAGGACGGAGTTGCCAAGGTAACCAAGCGCCCCGTAAGCATCGTGGCACATGACTTTGAAAAAGTATACGATGGCGAAGCGTTAAATCTTACGTCATTTACTCTCACAGATGCTGACGGTGACCACAGGCTTCCCGCAGGAGATGAGTGGGATATAAGAGCCTCAGCTAAGACTGTGGAAAGCAATCTCACCGATCCTCAGGAGATTATAGGTTACGTTGGATACGCGGGAATAAAGAACGGAGAGCACGACGTAAGCTCAAACTACAAAATAACTCTTGATAACGGAAACGTAAAAATAACTAAGAGACCTATAACAGTTACTCCTATTGACGAGACAAAGACATACGATGGAAAAGCGTTTTCGATGTATTCATACGCGCCCATCGCCGAGGGCGCTCTCGTCAGCGGGGATAAGGCAACGGTGAGACTTACTACTCCTGCACTTATCGATGCTGGAAGTGAAAATATAAGAGTTTCTTCCGTTACCATAAAGGGTGCACGCGGAGACGTTACTCATTGCTATGAGATAACAAAGGAAAGTGCAACAGCGGAGATCACGCCAAGATCTATAAAAATAATAATGCAAAATTTTGAAAAGGAGTACGATGGAAATACCATTACCTTGACGAGTCCTACGCATTATACCGTTGATGGTGAGTTTGTTCTCGATCACGGAGTTGTCGTTGATTTCAAGACTCCATCGGAGTACGTTTTGGCTTGCAAGAATAAGCCGTACGACGTTACGTGGTATCTCACCGACGGCGGTGTTAAGAACACGCAGATAAACAAGAACTATGACGTAACCTTTATAAATACTGCTTACGTTACCATAACGTCAAAACAGATTAAGGTTAATGCAAACGATATAACGGGACTTGTTTATTCGGCAACCGATTACGATGCGTCGATGTTCCTTGAAAACCAGATAACCTACGAGGAATATCTTGGTAGTCAGTATTCGTTTACTATCAATTTCACAAACAAAAAATACAGAAACGCAGGAACGGACGACTATAAGCTTGACTGCCAAGTATGGATGAACGGCGTTGACGTTTCGAATGAATTTGATATTGATATAAACTATACCTCAAATGGGTCAAGTAAAATAGTTATAGATCCTTACGCCGTGACTGTTAAGCTTAAGAACGTAGCGAAGATCTACGATGGCAACGCTGTTACGGAGGCGGAATGCATAACCGTCAACAAGACGCTTATCGGCGGTGACCGATTGGTAATAGAGGGATTCGAGACCGATTGTACAAACGTATTGTATAAGAACGGCGCGGTTGCCGCGTATAATCTTCCTATAAATCACACCTTTAGTCTTACGAGCGGCTCGGTTGCAGGAAACTACAAGGTAACCTACGAGGGCAATGAGAAAGAAGTAAATATTACCATAAATCCCGTTAAGGTGCTTATCTCGGCAAACGACTATGCCAAGATGTACGACGGAAATGCGGCTGAATTCAAGAACGTCAATGCTGTTAAGCTGGAGCTTAACAGCGGCGCGGTTACGTATACGGGTAAGGATACTTACACGCTCGTAGGAAGTGATACTCTGACGCTTGGCTTCGGCGGCAACGCTGAATACGTTGACGTATTGCGTTCCGAGGGCAAGACGGGATACGAAAGCTATCACTACACGGTCAGCTACAAGGTTAACAGCAGGAATACGGGTAACTACGTAGTATCGGTCGATTATACTGACGATCAAAATCGAACGAGTGATGTGACAATCGTACCCGTTCGCGTAAAAATAACCGCTATGGATTACGAGCAGGTTTACGACGCGACCTACGTCAGCATTTACCAGCCCAAGGTCACAAATATCGCCGTAAGCACGGGATATTCGAACGGAGAGTATACGTTCTATAAGGAGATATTTTGGGATGCCGCGTCGGCAGATGCGGTCTACTACTATCTTGACTCTGCGAAGAATGATAAGATAAATATTCTCTTTGGCAACAACGCTGAGTATATAAACGTTCTCCGCGATTCGGACGGAAACGTAATAGCCTACGAGTACACCGTAGATTATACCGTTACCGACGCAAAGGACGCAACTGTTACCGATAAAATAATCGACAATTACGACGTTGAGATTATTTATACGACGGATTCAAATGCCGACCTGAAGACGGATTGCAGTCTTATAAAGATATATCCGATATCCGTGTCAGTAACTGCCAATAACGTATCGAGATATTACGACGGAACGAGTTATACGATCACCGATAGCGGACTACTTACCGTAAAGGTGAGCAAGAACTATGATTTCGCGAATAAAAAGTATACCTCTTATTCTACCGTCGGACTTGCAACACTTGACGGAAAGCAGCAGAGCTACTACGAGATATTCAAGTACAAGGAAGACAAGAACGATAAGATTGCAAAGATAGCGGTTGCTTTTGGAGAGTCTCAGGAAATCAAGAACGTTAAGCGTGATGCGGACAGAAAGGTCGTTCCGTACGAATATACCGTTAATTGGCTGCTGTATGACTGTATTGTGGATAACTACGAGGTTACAGTGTCGTATCAAGAGGGCAGAAACGATGTACTGATCGATACCGGTTATTACAGCACTATAACGATAGAACCCGTCATAGTAAATATTAAAGCAAACGATTATTCAAAGATTTACGATGATACAGCGGTAAGGATTACTGACGACGGCGTTATAACAAACGTGAGCGTTCAAGAGCTGAAGATCGACGGAAGCTACCTTACTGTAAGCAAAGAGCTTGCAGTGCTCGACGGCAAGAAGCAGAGCTACTACGACCTTGTAAGCTACGTTGACGGAAAGACGACTGTCGTTGAAAAGATGATACTTCACTTTGTTGACGCCGATACGGGGAACATCGTTGACGGATACGTTGACGTAAAGCGTGACGCGGACGGTGGGATTGTTGCGTACAGCTACAACGTTATCGGCGAAATGCTTGACGGTGCGTTGCTTTCAAACTACGAGCTTGCGGTATCGTACGAGTTGTTATATTCCAGCCGCATATATATAGTTCCGAGACCTGTTTACGTTACGACGGAGTCTAAGGAATTTGATTTTGACGGCAAGGCTCATTCTTATCCCGTAGGCAAGATTGAAGCGGGTGAGGATATCGATGGCGATAAAATACTCGACACGGGTATTCTTGCTCACCACCAAAAGAAAGAGGCGGATGGCACTTGGAGCGACTACCTTGAAATGACGCTCGTAGGTACTAAAACCAACACGGTTTCCTTTAATATCATAGCAAGCGAGGGTGGGGCTGACAAGACCTCGAACTACGAGATAGTCTGCGTTGGGGGAACGCTGACGGTCAAGCCGCTCTCAGTAAGCTTTAAGGCGAGCAGCGTAAAGGGAGAGTATATCGGCAAGACATTTGATATTGCGGTCAAGTCGTATAAAAACGTAACGCTTTTTGACGGCGACGAGATCCTTTTCGTGCGTGCGGAAACAAAGCAGGTAGATGCAGGTACGGGCAAATCGTATATTTCTCTCGCAGTTATAAAGACGTGCTACGGTTATGAGATATATACCTTTGACGGAAAGAACGCTACGGTCAGAACGTATCAAAGAGATGTTGAAAACAAGGATATGCAGATCGTCGTAGCGGATGGACAGTATATAGTCATAAGCGCGTCGAACAAAGTAACCTACTATACCTACAATCAGGACAAAGAGGATATCTTCGACGAGAATGCAATTTGGCGTGAGGATATCGGCGAGGAAAGCTATTCCTACTACAAATTCGATAACGTCGACGGAAAGGCAGTTGTTCTGCCGCGTGAGGTAATTATTCTTTGCAGTAGTGAGACTGCGGAGTTTGGTCCTCTTACCGGAACTGCGATCGTTACAAAAGATAATATGATTGATGGTCACTATCTATATTTCGTTACCAGCGGTGAGGCTGTAGAAGAGGGTGTTACCGTTATTAATACCGTTCGTATTGAGGATATCCAGATATATTCGAGCGCGGAAATGACACCGGAAACGTTGCTACCCGAGTATGTTAAGGACAACTATAAGTTTACAATAAAAGACGGAACGCTTTTGATCAAATGATAAAAACCCCGCCGTCCGTTTAGACGGCGGGGCATAGTCAAAAATCCCAAAAGAGGTCGATGCCGATATATCGGCATCGACCTCTTTTGGGACACAATTATCACCACAACACTACTATTATATCACAAAAAAACGGACTTGTAAAGAGAAATATGGTCAAAAACACAATAATCTACTGTTTGTACAAAAAATAATTGTGATATTCTAACAAATTGCCAATTGCAATTCCTAAAAAGGTGTGATAGAATATGAGTGTAAAAACAAGGAGGTACAGTCCGATGAGAAATTAAAACCGCTTGTTTTCAAGGCAGTGTGAAAATAAATGTGGATAAGATCTTACGCTTTATAAATACGAATAAAACGTATCTATAACGAAAAGCGAGTGTGTGTTAAAAGTCCTTGAAAAGAGCAGAAACGCTTCGTCCTTCGCAAAAAGGTTGCATCGGTTAAAGATATAGTGCAGAAAGCATGATGCGGAAAAGATTATAAATTTAAAGCTTAAAATAATTAGCTTACGGACGTGCCGATAAAATTGATTTTTGTGATGAGCTTCACCTGATGCGGCGATGCGAACGACAGATTAAGAAAGGAAGGTAGCCAAAAAGATGTTAGATATCAAGAGCGAACAGAAGTGACTCTTGATTGTGAGTGTAAAGAGCTTACGGTCAAGAGTCACTTCTGTTTTTTCTTTATATCAGTATATATGGGATAATTTGGGACATAATAGCAGTACAAAAACAAAAGGAAAGGAAGCTATTATGATAGAACAGGATACAATAAGACTTCTTCGTGAATGTGATGCGGGGATAAAAATGGGAGTGGAGTCGATCGACGAGGTGCTCGAATACGTAGGCTCGGAGGTGCTTTCCGAAAAGCTCTCCAAGTGCAAATCAGAGCACGAAAAGCTGAACGGGGAGGTACAAAAGCTTCTCGAAAAATACCACGACGAGGGAAAGGACCCAAACCCTATCGCAAAAGGTATGTCGTGGATGAAGACAAACGTAAAGCTCAGCCTTAAAGCATCTGATCACACGATCGCGGACCTTATTACTGACGGCTGTAACATGGGTGTTAAGTCACTCAATAAGTATTTGAACGAGTACAAGGCGGCTGACGAGGTGTCCAAGGATATAACCAAGCGCCTTATAAACCTCGAAGAACAGCTGGCGGTCGATGTCAGAGAGTATCTTTGATGATAGAAAGAACCCCGCCGAGGCAAATGCCTTTGCGGGGGTTTTACATAGAGTTAATATAAAATAAAAACGCAAAAACTATTGACAAATAGTATATTCTGTTGTATAATGAGATTGCCAAACTAACTAAATAAACGTGAAATATGGGTGTACTATCTTTATTTTTAGGGATAGTTAGACTCTTTTTAAACTATACTATTTTTGTTGGTGAATTTGATAAAATGCAAATTCCTCTTTCGACGAAAATAGTATGTACACTTTTTTTCACGTAAAGTTAGTTTGGCGACTATCGGAGTTTGCGTTTTTGTGCGGTTGCTTCGGTAGCCGCACTTTTTATTTTATTATTCATTTTTAGGAGGAAAAGAAAATGAAAAACACAAAAATTTTGGCAGCCTTTTTATCACTTTGTTTATTGCTTTCAATGCTTGTCGCTTGCGATATCAGCGATATATCGACGCTAACCGGTGACAACCAAGAACAGCAAAGCCAAAAGCAAACCGAAAAGCAAACCCAAAAGCAAACCGAACAAACAATGACTATAGGTCAAAAAAATGCTCTTAAAAAAGCAGAGTCTTACTTGAAATACTCCAATTTTTCACGTCAAGGTCTTATTGATCAGTTGGAGTATGAAGGATTCGAAGAAAGCGATATTATTTTCGCAGTAGATAATGTTGAGGTTGATTGGAATGAAGAATGTTACGAAAAAGCACAGAGCTATTTGAAATATTCGTCTTTTTCCAAGCAAGGCCTTATTGATCAGCTGGAATTCGAGGGCTTTACAGATGCACAAATTGCATATGCAATTAAAAAAGTTGGATATTGATTTTTTCAGTTAAATACATAAACCGCTATGGATTTGCTCCGTAGCGGTTTTATTTTGGGCGGGTGGCAGGACTTAGGAACCTTGCTTTGCGCCTAAATGCAGTGAAATTTTTAAGTTATCCGTTGCGCAAAGCGATCCAATTCTTGCGAATTGGAGAGGCTCGGTGTCAGTAAACTCATACGAAAAACATAAGGACGGCAAAAGCCGTCCTTATGTTTTTGGTGCGGGTGACAGGACAAGATTGAACAGCTTTCGCTTCGCTCAAGCGCAAGTTTGTCTTGACGGACAACGTCCGTCATTTGCCTTGCAAAGCGCCAAACGTTGCCTGCTACCAACGCCTACGGCGTTGGGCAGGTTCTTCGAGCCGTAACCGAAACAAAAAACAAGGAGATGAACTAACGTCCATCTCCTTATTTTTTGGTGCGGGTGACAGGACTTGAACCTGCACGAATTAACACAAGATCCTAAATCTTGCGCGTCTGCCAATTCCGCCACACCCGCATATTTTCTTCGAAAATATGCTACAACAACGCTTCGCGTTGTTGCGCCCATCCTCAAAGAATTTTGATTAAATAATTGAAAAAACAAGCGAGGTGTGGCGCTGCCTAAAGAACGCTTTGCGTTCTTTACTTGTGCGAAGCACAAAGACACCCGCATATTTTCTTCGAAAATATGCTACAACAACGCTTCGCGTTGTCGCGCAAATTCTCAAAAAGTGTCCGCGTGACTCTTGAAGCATAGTCGACTTTCTCGCGTCTGCTCGAAATTCTCCTTGCTTCTGCGCCTTGATCGAGCTCGCTTCATCACCCACCGGGTGCGCTCGTTCTCCAAGCTGCCAATTCCGCCACGTTTGCGTCACACCGTACATTATACCACCGAAAGCTCCTTTTGTCAACCTACTTTTCTTTTAAAAAAGAAAAGTAGGCAAAAGAAAACTGTAAGGGGGAATTGCTTATTCATTCTATCCGAGCACGACTATGGATTCAAGGCATACCTTGCCCTCTCCCTTTGTCGTTCTGAAATAGTGGGTATTATCGACAAATGCGTGATTTATCGAAAGCTCGTCGCCAAACGCCGCCTCGTTTACGTAGGACAAGAGAAATCCGCGTATGTTTTTAATTTGTCCGATCGGCATAAAATCACAGAGCATATCGGGGTATTTAGTATTATTCATGTGCATGTTATAGTCGAGATCGGAGTACGTTATCTTACGCTTTCCAATACATTCAAGTGACAACTCGCTCGGGAGTCGGAAGCGCTTTGGAATGTCAAGCTCGATAGGCGCATCATTTTGAAAATCGTAGATGCCGTCAAGCGCCTCACCGCTGACGAGAGTCATTTCCTTTAAATTCATAAGCGCCCACGTTGTGTCCGCAATCGCAATGGTCTTTTTTCCCTTGCGTATTCTGTAAAAACGCAGAATGGAATATCCGCGCGAGTGGCAGGTCCACGTATCGACCTCAATATCCTCAAACGCGAAAAGAGGCTCGTATATCTCGAAGCGTATCTTGCTCAAAAGAAAGGCAAGACCGTATTCGTCGCGCAAAAGGTCAAGCTCAGGACCGCATGCTCGCATGTGGTGATTTGAGGTCTCCTGCATGTATACGAGCATCTGAGTCGCCCTAACCCGTCTTTCGGCATCGGTATCGTGCCATTTTGTAGTATATTTTTTAGTAAAAATCATTTTGTTCTCCTTGTATGACAAAAGCTCTACGATAATTATAAACTAAATTCAAATTGTTTTCAAGTCCTGTTTTGAATTTCAAGTCAAATAAGGGGCATAAATTTACGCAGACAAGCGTGTGGGTAACATAAAATTAACAAATTAGTGTTGAAAAGGGCGTTTAAATTTGCTACAATATAATTTGTAAAATAATGCTTATATTCTTCTTTCGAAAGGAATTTAGACATGATAAAAAGAATTGTTGCAATATTGCTTGCGCTTCTTATGTGCGCGGCGTTCGTTGGATGCGCGGGTGACGGCGCGCCCGACGGAATGAAGAACGCAACGACCGAGGGACAGCCCTTTAAGCTTTACGTTCCCGATTCTTGGTCGATTAATACCACCAGCGGTGTTTCGAGCGCTTATCTGTCAACGATCGGATACGTTAGCGTAAGCGCGAGATACCATACTCCCGAAAACCCCGAAATGACGCTTGACGAGTACGTTGCGGCACGCAAAAACGAGCTCTCTCTAGAGTTCGCGGATAAGAGCTTTGCGCTTATTACCTCTGAGGGCGCTGAGGGCAACGAGGCTGTTATTCTCGGTAAGGAGAGCAACGTCCAAGATGCGAGACAGATACTCTTCACCGCTAAGATAGACGAGGCTGCGTATACGTTCAGACAGATAATTGCGAAATATAAGGGCGATTTTATAATTCTTTCCTTTACTGTAAGCTCTGACACGTACGATGCCATATTTGAGGATATTGAGAAGATCCGAGAGGAGTTCGTTTGCTGTGACAAGCCCGAATACTCAGGAGATAGCGTAACGGACAAAAAGACTCCCGAGGGTATGAAGATAGCATCCTCAAACAATCTGGAGTATAGACTTTACGTTCCCGCAGACGGCTGGACGTGTGACTCGGAGAGCGGTAAGGCAGAGGCGTATGCTGCGGATAACTCGAACGTAGCGGTAACCTCTTACTCGCCGAGCACGACTATGACGGCGCGCGAGTATTGGGCTATGGCAGAGGGCGAATACAAGAAGACCTTTGGAGACAAATACGAGTACGTAGGTGAGAGCGAAAGAAAGGTTGCGGATCGCGATGCCGTTTCCTATACCTACGTTGTAAGCTACGGAGGCGAGCGCGTGAAGATCATGCAGACGGTGCTCGTTTACAACGGAGTCGTATACTCGATAACCTATTCTGCGCTCGAGGCGAATTTTGAGGCTCACACGGCAGACGTAAACAAAATTCTTGACGTGTTTATTTTCAGATAATTTGGATATGAATAATAACGCAAAAAGAACGGTATATCTTGACAACAGCGCGACCACGCCTCTCTCGGATGCGGCAAGGGGAGCTATTGCCGAGGCGATGGATTGTTTTGGAAATCCTTCGTCGCTTCATACGATGGGCGCTGACGCAGAAAAGCTCGTCGCGGCGGCAAGAGATAGAATTATGTCAGCGCTGGGGGTAAGGCGCGGGCAGGGAACTGTGGTTTTCACCTCGTGCGGGACCGAGGCCACCTCACTTGCCATATTCGGAACGGCGTATGCAAAGATGCGCCGCGAGGCAAATCGCATACTTACCACGGACTCGGAGCACCCCGCGACGGCGCGTGCGCTCGAAGCTCTTGAGAAAACGGGATTTGAGATCGTTCGCATACCCACTCGCGGCGGAGTTTTCGATATGAGCGCGCTTGAGAGTGCGCTTGACAAAAAAATATTCATGGCTTCGTTTATGCTCGTCAATAACGAAACGGGCGCGATGTATTCCGTTAAGGAAGCGTTCGCAAGGATCAAACGGGCGCACAAGGATGCAATTACTCATTGTGATGCAGTGCAGGGCTTTATGAGAATACCGTTTACGCCCTCGTCAATCGGCGCGGATCTTGTATCTGTGAGCGGTCATAAGATACACGCCCCCAAGGGAGTTGGCGCGCTTTACGTATCCTCGGAGCTTATAAAGGCTAAAAAAATAGCGCCGTTTTTGGTAGGCGGTGGACAGGAGAGCGGAATGCGCTCTGGTACGGAGAACGTTATCGGTATCTCTGCTTTTGGCGCGGCGGCGGCTGATATGGCGGCAAGACGCGCACAGATAACGGAAAAGCTTGACGGGCTCTATTTATATGCAACTGACAAGCTTTCGGCGCTTGGCGTGAGAATAAATACACCCGAGGGAACGCGCGTAAGTCACATAATAAACGTAACCTTACCTGACGTAAAAAGCGAAACAATGCTTCATTACCTTTCCGCGGACGGAATATACGTGTCAAGCGGCTCTGCCTGCTCGTCACATTCGAAAACACCTAGCAGCTCTCTTGTTGCGTTTGGACTTACACCGCAAGAGGCGGATTGCTCGATACGCATAAGCCTTTCGGAGTATAATACCAAAGAGGATATAGATGCGCTTTGCGAGTCGCTCTCATCGGGGCTTGAACGGCTTGTAAGAATAAAGAGATCTTAATTTATAACATAAAAAAGGGCTGAATATCAGCCCTTTTTTATATTGCGTTGTATTACTTTATGGAAGAAAGCACGCGCGGAAGTGCATCGATAATATCTGAGGCGATAAGTGAATATTCGCCCACAGTAAGCGCCGCCGTATCCCCCGCAAGACCGTGGATATATACGCCAAGGCTCGCGACTTGAAGATCGGTGAGCGTGTTCTCTCTGTTTTGCGAAAGAATACCACCGATAATTCCCGCAAGCACGTCGCCTGAGCCTGCCGTTGCCATTCCGCTGTTGCCCGACATGTTTACGTAAACTCGCAGAGAGCCGTCGCTGACAGCCGTGCTGTGGTCCTTGAGCACGCACGTAAGGGAATGCTTTTTGGCAAATTCGCGGCACTCGTTCGGTATGCTCTCTGTGATCTCGGACACGGTCTTGCCCGTAAGACGCGACATCTCGGTTGGGTGGGGAGTTATTATCTTGCCCTTGGTATATTTCAAAAGCGAGGGATTGCGGGCGAGAAGATTGAGAGCGTCGGCATCAAGCACCATTGGCTTCTCACAATTTCTCAATACGCGAGCGAGAACCTTTCTCGATGCTGAACTTATACCAAGACCACAACCGCATACGACAACTGTCGCGCGCGAGAGTGCGGAGTCTATTATCTCCTCCGAAGGACGCTCGGAGTCATAGACGGTTACTATTGCTTCGGGCAGTAACATCTGCAAAACAGTTCTGTTACACTCGGGGGTGAGTATTTCTACAAGGCCTGCACCCGTGCGGAGCGCAGCCTTTGCCGAAAGATACGCAGCGCCTGCCATACCGTGGCTTCCGCATATGCAAAGCACTCTGCCGAACGTACCTTTGTTCGATCTTTGCGGACGAAAAGGCATGAGGGAGAGATCGCTTTTTGAGTATGAAAAGGTTGAAAAGGTATCCATAATATCCTCCGAGACTATCATATGTATTCATTTTATCATATAAACCCCGACAAGTAAAGAGATATAGGAGCAAATTCTCACAAATTTTCAGAATAATGCAATAAAGTTAAAAAAAACTCTTGACAACCGAACTAAAATAGATTATAATATGTATTGTCGCATTTTATGTCAAACCGATTACATCGGAATAATGCCAAGCATAACGGCAGCTTTGCGGAGGAAAATATGGTCATTGACGTTGGTCCTCTTCTTCGAGGAGAGGTAAAGAAAATTGATATAGACTATATGCTGGCTCCCGAAGCGCTTCCCGACGTAGAATTTGAGTCCGACGCTCACGTTACGGGCGTGCTTACGGATAACGCGGGATATATGCGTCTTAAGCTTAAAGCAGAGCTTAAATACCACGGCGAGTGCGCGAGATGTCTTGCTCCGGTAGACGGAGTTTTCTCTCTTGACTTCGAGCGAACGGTTACAACGGAGGGTACATTGAGCGAGGATGCTTTGGAGAATGATTTCGACAAGGCAGACGAGTACGTGATAATTCACGGCGCAGAGCTTGACGTAGATGAGCCACTTTTGGAGGAGCTCGTATTAGGGTTTCCTACGAAATTGCTATGCTCTGAGGATTGCCCCGGGCTTTGTCCCAAGTGCGGAAAGCCGCGCAGAGAAGGGGACTGCGGGTGTCCTACCAAGGAGATAGATCCAAGGCTTGCTATCCTTGCAACCCTGTTTGACAAAGGCGAAATTAAAGATGATTAAAAAATAAGCAATAAACATTTGTGTTCAACGCTTCAAGGAGGTGTAGAAAATGGCAGTACCGAAGAAGAAAGTATCAAAGGCTCGCAGAGACAAGAGACGTTCCAACAATTGGAAGCTTGATCTCCCCGGAATGACCAAGTGTCCCAAGTGCGGAGAGTTCGTATTGAGCCACCGCGTTTGCAAGGCTTGCGGTTACTACGACGGCAAGGAAGTTCTCAATACCGAGGCAAAGTAATAGCGGATCATCCGAGAAAAAAGCGACTTTATCAGTCGCTTTTTTCTTTTTTGCAAAAAACTTTAGAAAATTTTCAAACTTTTTTTCAAAAAGGTATTGCAATTTCAAAATAGTTATGATATAATAACAAAGCTGTCGAAAGCACGGCCCGTTGGTCAAGCGGCTAAGACGCTAGCCTCTCACGCTGGAAACATGGGTTCGATTCCCGTACGGGTCACCAAAAAAAGAACAGGAGCACTGCGTGCTCCTGTTCTTTTTTTGGTGACGCGCTCCGCGCGAGAACCCACTAGGTGCGCAAAGCGCGCCGAATATGGGTTCGCATTTTCGCCTTAGAGCAACGCCCGCTCGCGAGGCGTTGGCAAGGCGGAAAATATTCGCCGCAGGCGAAATTCCCGTGCAGACAATAAGTAAATTATTCACATAAGATAATCTCATAGGCCTTTCTTGTCTTTTTGGCATATTCTATGACAGACAGTGTTCCTTTTGAACTTCCGTTCCAAAAAATTATAATTTTGTCTGCGTAGTCAACTATCTCCTTATTCCTTAAAATTGGCGCGGCGCGCCCGTAACGCTCATATTGAGGAAGAAATACGGTTAGCTTTAAACCGTTTTTTTGAGCATATTCTGCGGCACAGGTGTCTACCCCTTTGGCGCCACCGGAAACAATTTCAGCACCTTGTGGGATATATTTACTCAAATCAGGAACTGTAATACTTCTTGAACCAACGACTGCAATTTTCATAAAATAATCTCCTAAATAAATTTTAGTATACTTAAATTAAGTATACATACAACATTATACCACAAAATAATCTTAAAATATACTCATATTAAGATATTTTTGGAGATTTTTATGAGAAATAAGAAAAACAAGCATATAGGAATAGAAATTGATCCTGAGCTTCACTATAAGCTACACTATATTTCAAAGTATTACGGTCGTTCTGCAAACGGAGAAATTCTTTATCTTATAAGACAGGAAATAAAAGCCTTCGAAAAGAATGAGGGTGAAATTGAAATACCCGATAGCTATTCTGAAACGACTGAAAAATAATTAAGAGAGCTTATACCGATTAAAGCACCCCAAAAGAGATACTTTTGGGGTGCTTTAAATTTATAAATGCTTCTATAAAATCAGAGTTAAATTCTTCTAATATCCGCGCCGAGGGCTCGGAGCTTATCCTCAAAGTCCTGATAGCCTCGGTCTATGAATTCAATCCCTGTTATTACCGTTTCACCTTGCGCGGCAAGGCCCGCAACCACAAGGCACGCGCCTGCACGCAGGTCAGTCGCCTTGACAGTCGCGCCCTCAAGCGAGGAAACGCCGTTTATCGTTATGGTATTTTCGTCGACCACGTCGATATTAGCACCCATCTTAGCAAGCTCCTTTACATATGCGAAGCGGTTGTTCCACACGCGCTCGGTGACGTTGCTCATGCCGCGAGCAAGGCAGAGCACCGCGCTGAACTGCGGATGCATATCCGTCGGAAAGCCGGGGTAGGGGTTAGTCTGTATCTGAGCCGCGCGATAGGGAGCGGAGGAATCAACGGTGATAAAATCGTCACCTACCTCGATGCCAACGCCCATTTCGCGGAATTTGTTTGTTATAGCTTCCATGTGCTTTGGAATGATCTTGTTTATCGTGACTCTGCCGCCCGTAGCGACTGCCGCCGCCATATATGTACCCGCTTCGATCATGTCGGGGGCGATGTCATAGCTACAGCCGTGAAGCTGCTTTACTCCGCGAATGCGAATCATGCTCGTGCCGGCGCCCGAAATATCCGCACCGCACGCATTGAGAAAGCTTGCCGTTTCGACTATATGCGGCTCGCGCGCCGCGTTTTCGATTATAGTTGTACCCTCGGCGCAAACTGCGGCGAGCATTATGTTTATAGTTGAGCCTACGGAAACCACGTCAAAGTAAATAAAATTACCTTTAAGTCCGTCCTGCGCGCTTGCCTTGATGTTACCGTCACTACCGTAGGTTATTTTAGCGCCGAGCAGCTCAAAGCCCTTTATGTGTTGATTTATAGGGCGTGTGCCGAAGTCACAGCCGCCGGGATAACCCACCTGCGCCTCACCAAATCTTGCGAGCATCGCACCAATGAGGTAGGACGAGCCTCTCATTTTGCTTACGTACTCCATGGGCGGACTTTTCATTTGCACGTCGGTGGTGTCGATAAGGACCGTGTCGGTCGTTATAAACCTCACGCGCGCTCCGATAGCGCGCAGCGTGTCGAGCGCGAGCGATATATCGCTCACGTCGGGAACGTTGCCGATAGTGCATATTCCACCCGATGCGATAGTACCGAAAATCACGGGGAGCGCCGAGTTTTTCATTCCGCTTATATTAACTTCACCGTATAGCGGCTTGCCGCCACGGATCAAGAATTTTTTCATAAGTCAGAGCCTCCGTTTTGTGGAAGAGTTTGCGAGCATGTTATAAATATATTCGTGCTGTCCCCAAATCTTGACGAAAAGAGGAAATATCAGTTGTCCTTGTAGTACGCTACCGCCAGATCGACGACCATGCCGTAGCTTTTTGTGCCCTCGGTGCCGTGGATTATCAGAACTGCGTTGTTGACAGCTCCCGACACCTCGGCAGCGGCGGAATTTCTGTATTTATCGTAGAATTTTGAGTAAGCGTCAAGTTCGATGCGCACATACGTCGGGAGCGTTGAATAAACGCTGCTGTAAAGCGACGGGTCTGCGCTTGCGAGGGCACTTGCAACGTATTCGTACATATTCAGATACGCAGAGTAGCGCACGTATGCGTCCTCGGATCTCGTGCAAACGAGGAACGCCATGAAGTTAGCCTCATTCTCTCGCGCAATTCCGCGCTGGTGCGCAAGCTCGTGCGCCGCGGTGAATGGTATCGTGTAGTCGGGAAAGGCTACGTTTATATTAGATTCACCCGTGAAAAAGGTGTATACTCCCGTTATGTGGGTGTATGACATCGGCTCGCTGAGCATTACGGGCTTGAGGCGGCTGTTAAGTCTTTGAACAAAGTCATGCTCATCACATAAGGTGTCGTACGCATCAAGCAGATTTTCATTCATCTCGGAATAGTCGTAGGGCATTACGGAAAATCCGTCAGGTCCGTAGGCTACGTTTTTTGATTCCTCGGAGAGGTGCTCCGAAAGAATGAGCGCTGTGTCGTAAAGCTCTCTTGAACTCACGTCGAGCCGTTCTATGCCAAGCTTTTTGTCAAGCGTTGAGCCTCGGTAAGCGGAGGCAAAGGTAAGTGTAAAGCTTGCAAAGATAAGGGCTACTATGGAAAAAACGCAAATTATGCTGTAAAGGAGATCTTTTAAGGTTTCGCCGTATCTTCGCATTATTGCGCGCGTAATAAGGAATACCCAAATGGGGAGAAGCAAAAGAGCAAACTCCGCCACGGAAAATGGGATCCAGCTTGTTGAATGCGCAAAAATCGCTCTGAAAAAGGAGCTGATATAGCGATTGAAAAAGTCGGAAAAGCTCTCGCTGAGTAAAAATACGAGATATAGCGGAGCACACGTCGCGGCGATGCCGTATATTATTTTCACCCCAAGGGGCAGGCGCGGAAGCTTTTTTGTGTCGTTATTTTCCACGGTGTCGTTTTGCGGTGAAGAAAGCCTTTTCATTTATTGTTCTTCCTTTGGAATTATATGTTTTTTTACGTTCTCGTCAGTGATCGGAATACTGTTGCCGAACACAGCGCGTGCAAGAGAGAGCATGTCGTTATGAAGCGACGCGCATACTGTTATTTCACTTCCATCTTTTGCGGGAAATGTGAGCATGTAGGAGTGGAGAGCGTGTCTGTCGATAAGAGCGCTTGGCGCGCCGTAGAGGTCGTCGCCCTCGATGGGACAGCCGAGTCCCGCAAAATGAACGCGTAGCTGGTGCGTGCGCCCCGTTATGGGAGAAGCGCAGACCATGCAGTGTGTCTCTGAGCGACAGACAACTCTGTATTCGGTTATTGCGCGGTCGCCGCCCTCGCCCTCGCCGCAGTTCTCGCGAACTATGATGCTCTCGGCGGTTCTGCGCATGTAGGTGTCGATAACTCCGCTATCCTCTGTAAGGTTGCCGCGAAGTATCGCGATATACTGCTTTCTTATACGCCCCTCGCGCATAGCCTCGGAGAGGTATGCGGCGGAAATTCTGTTTTTTGCGATAAGTAAGAGTCCGCTCGTGTTTCTGTCGAGTCGGTTTACGGGGCGGAAAACGAAGGGGATACCCTCGCTCGTATATTTGTAGGACAGGGCGTTTGCGACTGTGTCGCCGTAGTGTCCGAATGACTGGTGCGTCGGCATATCGGCAGGCTTATTCGGTACTACCGCGTCAGCGTCCTCGTATGCTATTTGGAGCTTTAAGTCTGACGGAGTAAGCTTTTCGGGCGTTTGCTCGTCCTCGACAGCCAAGCACAAAACGTCTCCCGCTTTTACGGTATATCTGACGGTTACCTGCTTACCGCCGACGGATATGCCCATCGGCTTGAATTTCAGGTGCTTTACGGTGGCATGAGAAAAGCCAAGCTCACCCTTTAGTATTGAAAGAACAGTTTTGCCGTCGGAGGCATCATTTATTAAATATTCCATAGCTACCTCCGTCTCTGCTCAAAAACGCTATTTATAATATTATATCACCAATACTAAAATATTACAAGATTTTTATCACAAAAAGGGACGTAAAATTTTTATTTTGAACTTTGTTCAAGCTGACAAAAAGAGAGTGTAACAGTTTTTGTGCGAGACTCATATTCTAATATCGAGGAGCGAAAAGCTCTAAAATAATGAATTTCGGAGGTTCACTATGAACAACTGCCTTTGCAATCTTTTCGATAACAACAACGTTATTTGGATAATCATCATCGCGCTTCTTATTCTTACCTGCTGCTGCGGTTAAGAGAAAAAAGCACTGTGCGGTCTGCATTTGCAGACCGCACAGTGCTTTTTGTATCATGCTTTTAAAAATTGCTTATTTGACGATTTTGGCTGATTCTTTCGAAAAAAACGGTATTTTTGCAAAAAAATTCTTGAAAAAACAAAAATCCTATTGAGAAATTTAAAAAAGTATTATATAATATAAAGTGAATAAAAATATACGGAGATAGAAATGGCAAACACCGAAAAACAAAGACGTATAAGAAACTTTTCTATAATAGCGCACATAGACCACGGCAAGTCAACTCTTGCGGACAGAATACTTGAAGCAACGCAAACGGTATCCGAGCGAGAGATGGAAAACCGTCTGCTAGATAATATGGAGCTTGAAAAGGAAAGAGGAATAACCATAAAGGCAACGGCGGTGCGCCTGAACTATAAGGCGAACGATGGAGAAACGTATGAGTTTAACCTTATCGACACCCCCGGTCACGTTGACTTTAACTACGAGGTGTCGCGCTCGCTCAATGCCTGCGACGGAGCGCTGCTCGTCGTTGACGCAACGCAGGGAATAGAGGCGCAGACTCTGGCGAACGCATATCTTGCGGTTGATGCGAACCTTGAGATAGTTCCCGTTATAAATAAAATAGACCTCCCCTCGGCTGACGTCGAGCGCGTAAGAGGTGAGATAGAGGACATTATCGGTATACCCGCAGAGGAATGTCCCGCGGTATCCGCAAAGACGGGACTTAACATCGAACAGGTGCTTGAGGCGGTCGTGCGCGACGTGCCCGCCCCCAAGGGAGATGAAGATGCGCCCTTGAAGGCGCTCATATTCGACTCGTATTATGACAGCTATCTTGGAGTTGTCGTAAACGTGCGTGTGTTTGACGGTAAGCTCAAAAGCGGAGACAGAATAAGACTTATGAGCACGGGAGCGCTCTTTGACGTGGTTGACGTCGGATATATGACTCCGTTTGGATTACAAAAGACGGATATGATATCCGCAGGTGACGTTGGCTATATAACGGCGTCGATAAAGAGCATCGGAGACACACAGGTGGGCGACACCATAACGCTTGACGAGTGTCCGACGGACGAGCCGTGCCCCGGCTTCAAGCCCGTTCACCCCATGGTTTACGCGGGTATTTACCCTGCCGACGGGGCAAAGTACGGCGATCTTCGCGATGCGCTCGAAAAGCTTCGTCTTAACGACGCGGCGCTCGTTTTCGAGCCCGAAACGTCAATAGCTCTGGGCTTTGGCTTCCGTTGCGGCTTCCTTGGGCTTTTGCACATGGAGATCATCGAGGAGCGACTTGAACGCGAGTTCAACCTCGACCTTATAACCACTGCTCCGTCGGTTATTTACGAGGTCAAAAGGAGAGACGGCGAGCTTGTACGTATCGATAACCCCTCAAACTTCCCGCCCGCCGACGAAATAGAGGTTGCCTACGAGCCTATCGTGCGCGCCAATATCATAACTCCCACCGAGTTCGTTGGCGGTCTTATGGATCTTTGTCAGGACAGACGCGGAACCTTTATAGACATGAAATACATCGATACCTCGCGAGTTGAGCTTCATTACGATTTGCCGCTCAATGAGATAATTTACGACTTTTTTGATGCACTCAAAAGCCGCTCTCGCGGATACGCCTCCCTCGACTACGAGCTTGGCGAATACGTACCGAGTAAGCTTGTCAAGCTCGACTTTTTGCTCAACAGTGAGCAGGTCGACGCGCTGTCGTTTATCGTTCACGAGGAAAAGGCTTACGCGAGAGCTCGACGCATAGCGGAGAAGCTCAAGGACAATATACCGCGTCAGCTCTTTGAGGTGCCGATACAGGCGGCGATCGGCTCGCGTATTATTGCAAGAGAGACCGTTAAGGCGATGCGTAAGGACGTGCTTGCCAAGTGCTACGGAGGAGATATTACCCGAAAGAAGAAGCTGCTTGAAAAGCAGAAGGAGGGTAAGAAGAAGATGCGCCAGCTCGGCTCTGTTCAGGTATCTCCCGAGGCGTTTATGGCAGTGCTTAAGCTTGACGACGATAACTGATCGCGCGGTGTGCCTTTTTCGCAAAATTGCGAAAAGCTATTTACAAACATCGTGCTTTGTTGTATAATTAACTATATAAATGTATCTTGGGAAAGGAGGATATGCGTATGAGTCAGCCGATATTGACGTGTACTGGAGTTCGTAAGGGTTATCGAAGCGGTTACCCAATAATCAGAAATTTTAATTGCAGTATGCCGTCGGGAAAAATAATCGGCGTGCTTGGGCCTAACGGCTGCGGCAAGTCTACTCTTATGAAGCTTCTTGGCGGAATCCTCGTTCCCGATAGCGGTGAGATAACGGTATGCGGCGAGAAAAGAAGTGAGAAAACTAATCTGATCGTATCCTATCTTCCCGAAAAATCCTGTTTTGGGTCCAGCATGAGAGTTGAGTCGATAATCAGGCTGTTTGCGGATTTTTACGAGGACTTTGACGAGTCACTTGCAAGAAAAATGCTTTCCGACCTCGATATAAGACCGCACGTGCGTATGCGCGCGCTTTCAAAGGGCGCAAAGGAGAAGGTACAGCTCGTTATGGTAATGTCTCGCAGAGCAAGGCTGTATCTGCTCGACGAGCCTATCGCGGGGGTTGATCCCGCCGCAAGGGATTACATTCTCAATACCGCTTTTAAAAATCTTCCAAAGGACGCTACCGTCATAGTTACGACTCACCTCATTGGGGAGATCGAGAGCGTGCTTGACGAGGTCTACTTTATCGGATTCGGCGGACGTATACTCCTTTCGGGAGATACCGACGAGATACGCCGAGATAAGGGGAAGTCGATATACGAGCTTTTCAAGGAGGTGTTCAGATGCTCAAGAAGCTGATGAAATACGACCTCCGTGCAATAGGTCGTTTTTGGTGGCTCATAGCCGTATATACGCTTTTGGCGTGTGCTTTTGAGGGGTTTTTGCTCCGCACGGCGCTCGAGATACTTCAAAGCGGAAACGGAACTGTGTGGGCGTTTATTTGCATTGTATTTTTCTGCCTTGGCATGACATCGGTGAGCATGACCTTGCCGCTTATCTTGCTTTTGGTGTTCTATCGCTTTTACAGACAGCTTTATACCGACGTTGGATATCTTACGTTTACGCTTCCCGCGTCTCGCAGGCAGATATTTGCGGCAAAGACGCTCAACGCAGTTTTCTGGATGCTTCTCCAGCTTTTGACTATTGGTGCGGGTGTTACTCTGATACTTTTCTGTGCCCCCCCAGCGTCGGACGGAGCGTATTTCGATCCGATTGTATATAACCGACTTGCCGCTCTGTTTGATAAGATGTGGAGCGGTATCGGCGCATGGACGGTGGTTTATGCCGTCGAGCTTGCGGCTCTCGTTCTGATCGGAATCTGGATAACAGTAGGCTTTGCGCATATGTGCATTACCGTCGGCGCGACCGTCTTTAAGAAGCTTAGACTGGTAGCGTCGGTCGTGATATATACGGTCGCGAGCGCATTCGTTATTTTGGTGGTGGATATGCTCACGTCCTTGTCAGTGGTTTTGCTTGCGGACGGATTTATTGACGTGCTTTCGGTGTCAAGCGGCGCACTCCAATGCGCAGCCTTGGCTATCATATTGCTTATTGCGTGTGTGATTTCGGCGTCCATAGCGGTGTTCATGCATTTGGTAACACTTGACCGAATCGAGCGCAAGCTCAGCTTGGCGTAGGAGGTGCACACATGAAAAGAAATACTGTTTTGTCAAAGAAAATTTGTGTTTTGACCGTGCTCCTGCTCCTTTTGGCTCAGCTTCTGTCCGTTTTTGCTTTTGCTGAAACAAAGCAATTTATAAGCTGGACTCTGTCCTCTGACTGTGCTGTTATCGAGGGCAACGGAAGAACTTATACGAAATACGAGCATGCGGATGTCGTTATCGATGCCGCTGACGTATACCAGTATGCGGGAAGCATTTGTCCTTCGAGCGGTGAGACGTACAAGCTATATTCTCCTGCGCATGACTCGGAGCTTATCTGGGTTCAGAAAACTGATAAGGTTGAGATCTACGCTACGGCGAAGGGCAGAGAACAGATAGAGCTATTCCTCCGCGGAGAGGGAGAAATATTCAGAATATCCAACGAAAAAAAACAGAAAAGCGTAATTGATGCTTCCGCTGTTTTGCTTATGAACGGCTCTACCGACACGCGTGAGGTGGACGTACGCGAGCTTCGAGATGCGGAATGCTATGAGATACTCGCTTATGACGCTACTGATACGCTTTCTTATAAGTACGGTGCGGTGTTCAGCTACGGCGGAGAATATTTGTTCGTCAGATATTCGGAGCTTTTGAATAACTGCTTTGATGCCGATGGCAACTTTTCATTTAGAAGCGGAACGGTCAGTATGAGAGTTCTTGACCGCGAGCCTGTTGAGAAAGTAAAGCTTGCTTCGGAGAATATGTCGTACCGAACTGCGACGCATCACTATGAGAATATATCCGACGCCACTCCCGCGATACCAAAGGCATTTTTCTGGCTGTGCTGTCTGTTTGTCGGATTTGTTTTGCCCCTGCCTTTGCTCGCACTCGGACTTATCATGCCGAGATTTAGGTCGTTATCTAGACCCAGAGCGTGGTACTCGCTTGCAGTGCTTGCATTACTGTGGATAGTGCTATCTGCGGCGCTTATTGTGCTGTTGCTCATATAAAATTTAAAATGAACGGGTGCGATTTTAGCACCCGTTTTCTTTTATATCTGCTACACTTGACGGCAAAATTTTCCGTTTTTTTGTTATATATATAAATAATTGAAAAAAATTCACTTTTTTCTCGCTTTTCTATTGAATTTTTGAAAAAAGTATGGTATAATGTTAAAAGTTAAAATTTTGTCAATCTTTTAACTTGGCTTTTTTGCCTTGGATATTGTCATTTTTTTAACAATAAAGATCGCGCAACTGCGCACAGCAACTCACAAATAATAAAACATTGCGAGGAATTGATTTATGAAGGTTACAGTTTGTATCGGAAGCTCATGTCATCTTAAGGGCTCACGCAAGGTGGTAGACGAGCTTCAAGGCTTGATCGACAAAAACGGACTTGGCGACAAGGTGGAGCTTTGCGGCACCTTTTGCATGGGGCAGTGCCAGCAGGGAGTATGCGTCACGGTAGACGGAGCGCTTCACTCGGTATCCCCCGAAACGGTCGGAGATTTCTTTGCTTGCGAGATATTGGCAAAGGCATAATGAGAAAGACCGAATTTTAAGAATTGAAAAAAATAAAACATTATTATAAAGCATAGGAGAACTAAAATGCAAAAGAAAATCACTATCATCGGTGCCGGCTCTGTTGGCGCAACAACTGCATTCGCCCTTCTTACCCGTGGCGCTGCATCTGAGGTCGTTTTGATCGACGTTAACAAGGAGAAGGCTCTAGGAGAGGCACTTGACATCAAGCAGGCAACTCCCTTTATCGACAACTGCGATATTTACGCAGGCAGCTACGAGGACGCAGTTGGCTCTGACGTTGTTATTATTACGTCCGGAATAGGCAGAAGACCCGGTCAGACAAGACTTGAGCTCGTTCAGACCAATATTGCTATAATAAAGGAAATTTCGGGCGATATCGTTAAGGCTGCGCCTAACGCTATCTACATAATCGTTGCAAACCCCGTAGATATCCTAACCTACGCGTTTTTGAAGTATACGGGACTTCCCAAGAACCAGGTTTTCGGTACGGGAACTGTGCTTGACACTATCCGTCTGCGTACCCGTCTTGCTGAAATTTACAGCGTAAACAAGCAGCAGGTACACGCAAATGTTCTTGGAGAGCACGGAGATACCTCTTTCGTTGCATGGTCTACCGCAACTATCGCAGGTGTTCCGCTTCACGAATACAATGGAGCTATCGCATCTGCTTATAACGTTCCCAATGAGTACACTCACGAGGACGTTGAAACGTACGTAAGAAAGTCCGGCGGAAGAATTATCTCCAGAAAGGGCTGTACCGTTTACGGTATCGGTATGACGTCCACGCATATCGTAAAATCTCTTGCAGGTAGCGCAGAGACTGCAATGACCGTTTCTTCCTTGCACGAGGGCGAGTACGGAATAAGCGACGTTTGTCTCAGCTCTCTTACGCTTATTGACCATACTGGTGTGCGCTCCATAATTGCCCAGAAGCTTACCGATGACGAGCTTGCAAAGCTCCATGCTTCAGCTGAGGCTCTTAAGGACGTAATAAAGAACGTAAAGTTCTGATTGACAATATAGATCTTGACATTCAAACGCCGCGATGACCTCGCGGCGATTTGAAAGGCGGCACGGTAGTGTCGGATATCACGTATTTAAAATAAAGTCACACATAGGAAAGGATATTAATATGGAATACCGCATCGAACACGACTCTATGGGCGAAATGAAGGTTCCTGCTGACCGTCTTTGGGCAGCACAGACTCAGAGAAGCCATGAAAACTTTGAAATAGGCGTTGGCATTGAAACTATGCCCGCTGAAATTATACACGCATTCGGCGTACTTAAAAAGGCGGCTGCTATTACCAATAATAAGCTTCGCCCCGAAAAAATGACCGATGAAAAGCTCGGCGCTATCATGGCGGCTTGCGACGAGGTTATGGCAGGCAAGCTTAACGGACATTTTCCTCTCGTAGTATGGCAGACGGGCTCCGGAACGCAATCCAACATGAACTCAAACGAGGTTATTGCAAACCGCGGAAATCAGATACTCGGTAAGCAGCTTCTTCACCCCAATGACGATTCCAACATGAGCCAGTCCTCTAACGATACTTTCCCCACGGCTATGCACATAGCGGCAGTTCTTACCCTTGAGGATAAGCTCATTCCCGCAGTAAAGGAGCTTATCGCTACCTTTACAAGACTTGAGGAAGAGAACGAGGGAATTGTTAAGAGTGGTAGAACTCACCTTCAGGACGCGACTCCCATTAAGTTCAGTCAGGAGATAAGCGGCTGGAGATCCAGCCTTGAGAAGGACGTAGAGCTTATCGAGCGCGCTATCGATCCTCTCCGTGAGCTTGCTCTCGGCGGAACCGCAGTAGGAACGGGACTTAACGCACCGAAGGGATTTGACGTAGGAGTTGCCGAGGAGGTTTCAAAGATCACAGGCAAGAAGTTCGTCACCGCATCCAACAAGTTCCACGCGCTCACCTCTAAGGACGAGCTTGTATTCGCACACGGTGCTATCAAGGCACTCGCTTGCGATATGATGAAGATAGCAAACGACGTTCGTTGGCTCGCGTCCGGTCCTCGCGACGGTCTTGGAGAAATTTTCATTCCCGAGAACGAGCCCGGCTCGTCTATCATGCCCGGTAAGGTCAACCCCACTCAGTGTGAGGCTGTTACCATGGTGGCAGTTCAGGTTATGGGTAACGACGTTGCTGTAAGCATGGCAGCTTCTCAGGGTAACTTTGAGCTTAACGTGTTCATGCCCGTTTGCATCTACAACTTCCTTCAGTCCGCAAGACTTCTCGCTGAGGCTATCGTGTCCTTCAACAAGAACTGCGCTGTCGGAATCAAGGCTAACAGAGAAAAGATGCACCACAACCTGCATAATTCGCTTATGCTTGTTACGGCGCTTAACCCCTATATCGGTTATGAGAATGCCGCAAAGACCGCAAAGAAGGCATTCAAGGACAACATCTCTCTTAAGGAAGCTTGTGTCGAGCTCGGCTTCTTGACGGCTGAAAAATTTGATGAGGTTTTCCATCCCGAGCAGATGGTATAAATCGGAGGTAATTTGATGAAAGTTAGTTATTTTCCCGGATGCACCCTGAAAAATAAGGCTAAGGATCTGGATCTGTATGCGTACAGATCTGCCGAGGCGCTTGGTGTGACCTTGGAAGAAATTGAAAATTGGCAGTGCTGCGGCGGCGTGTTTACTACCGCACAGAACGAGGTTGCTACGAAGCTTTCCTCCGTTCGCGCACTGAAATACGCAAGCGACAGAAATCAGCCGCTCGTAACAGTTTGCTCCGCTTGCCACAACGTAATAAAGCAGACCAATCACGCTATGCAGACAAATAAGGAGTTTTCCGATAAGGTAAACCGTTATATGGCTGCTGACGGCGGCTACGCTGGTGAGGCAGAGGTATATCACTACCTCGAGATGCTTCGCGACCTCGTGGGCTTTGATAAGGTAAAGGAAGCTGTTGTAAACAGCCTTAAGGGTAAGAAGATCGCGGCATACTACGGCTGCTTGCTGCTTAGACCTAATAAGGTAATGCGTATGGACGACCCCGAAAACCCCACCATTATGGAGGATTTCATTCGCGCTCTTGGCGCAGAGGCTGTTGTCTATGCGAGAAGAAACGAGTGCTGCGGCGGATATATTTCCGTCGAAAGCCCCGATAGCGCAAAGAGAAATTCAACCGCTATCGTAGAAAACGCAAAAGCTGCGGGAGCAGAAATGATAATAACCGCTTGTCCTCTTTGCAAGTACAATCTTGTAAAGAACGGTGCGGATATTCCCGTAGTATATTTCACCGAGCTTCTTGCTGAAGCCCTTGGTGTAAAGTAAGGAGGATACATATGGAAAACAACACTAAGTATCTTCGTGAAGAAATTTTACGTATGAGCGGCGTTAACACGAGCAAGTGCATGAAGTGCGGAAAATGCTCGGCAACCTGCCCCGCATACGACGAGATGGAGTATCACCCCCATCAGTTCGTAGGCATGGTTGAAACGGGAGATATTGAGCCACTGCTCAACTCCGAATCACTTTATAAATGCCTGTCCTGCTTTGCTTGC
>SVUH01000046.1 GCA_015063335.1 Oscillospiraceae bacterium
GACGAAGTCGGGTGAGGGATTGTTTTGTGTTAAAATGTTACTTTTACAATCCCTCCGTCACGCTAACGCGTGCCACCTCCAGGAGTTACTTGTTACTCCATTACACAAGGGAGGCTATTGGTGATAAGCGTTTCGTTCGTGCCTTGCCCTTTCGTCAAATCAAACTCCCCGATAAATCAAAAATTGAAGCAGACAAATTGCGGTTTATCGTGGAGTTTGAATTATTAAAATATCGAGAATAAAAGTAAACGGTTAGTATCAAAGGCTTCTCCAGCGGAGAAGCTGTCACCGAAGGTGACTGATGAGGAGAGCAAATTATGCATAGGCTAAACGGCGATCTCCTCATCCGTCACTCGTAAACTCGTGACACCTTCTCCGCTGGAGAAGGCTTTTGGTGAAAATCGTTTCGTTTGCAATTTGCCGTTTCGTCAAATCAAACTCACCGATAAATCAAAATTTGAAGCAGCAAATTGCGGTTTATCGGGGACACGTCCACGACAACTCAAATTTCTACGCCGTAGCCGCCTGCAAGATATTGTCTTAACATGGTGAGGTCGGTACTATCGACGTTTCCGTCGCTATTGACATCTGCGACGGTCTCGTCGATACTTTCGTTATTTGCACCCTCAATATATCGGCGAAGCAGAATAACATCGCGGACCGTTATCTCTTTGTCATTGTCGATATCGCCTCGCTTTCCCGCTAAAACGGTTACCTTTCCTCCGTTGATCTCAAATTCAAGCTTTTGCAAAGAACCGTCGTACGCATCGCACTCCGCTGAAATATCATAGCTATCACCTGCGTTCGCCTCATTTGATATCAAAAAGGTCAGCGTGAGCACCGTTCCGTTCTCGCTATCCGATTCATAAAGTCCGTCCCATACGAAGCTGCAAGAATTTTTGTACTCACTCGGCTTTGTCAGGTTCAATTTACTCCACGCGCTCCCTGCCTCTGCCTTTACAAGCGTGAGCTTTTCATTATAATTTAAAGTAAGAAGCGCTCCGAGAACTCCTTTATTTTCGGAGATGGAAATATCAACTGTTACATACTCACCGACAAGATCACTTGCGCTACCTATGGATATTTTGGGTATCGGGTCGATACTTACCGTTTCTACGTTCAGCTTGTAGCTGTCGTTCATGCTACCAGAACACGCGCCTATATAATAGACAGCATTTGCTTGGCACTTGTATTCTATGCGAAAATTAAAATTATTAAGTTCGGAAATATCGTTTTCGTTTGCCAATATTGCCCCGCTTGTGTCATACAAAAATCCGTACGGGTCTGTCGTATAGTCCGAAGAATAAAACGCGTAAGTTCCGCTATGCGTTGGAACGAAACGAAAGTATATCTGCTCTCCCATTGACGTTATGGTTACTTGAGCGGAGGAATCCGCCGAAATATCGGTATAAGAGCTCGGAGCTGTCGCAACCGCGGTAACAAAAAAGCACGGGCACACCGCCGTTACAGTCAATATAAGTGTCAGTATTAAAGAGATGGATTTTTTTACAGTCATAATATATTCCTTTCTTGTCTTTTATTCAACGAGCATCTTTCCATTTTCGGTCGTTAATGAAAGCTTTTCAAGCGCTCTGTCATACGCACCGTTTTCCTTGACATCAAGTAAAACGTCGTAACTCCCTTGCGGTGCGTTTCCCTTGATGCTAAAGGTCAGTATCAATATCTCGCCGTTACGGATATCTGCTTCTTCTATTTTCGGTGCGTCCCACAGAAACGCGCAACCGCTCGAAAGCTCTCCCGATGGAGTATAATGCAAAGCATCGAATGCTTTGCCGTTTTTAGCTTCTTTCAGAGTCATTACGCTTTCGTCGTAACGGACGGTTAGTAAAAGTCCTAAAACTCCAAAATTGTTTTCTATGCAGACCGCAATATCAACACTGCTTCCCCTCGTGGCTTTTCCATTGGAAGAAACGTATATCTTTGTGATCTCAGATTCGTTTGAATTTGTATTTTCTTCCTTGATTTCTTCCTTTATCTCAAGAGTTTCTTTATATACGCTCGTTTCCTCGGTATCGTTTTTGCTATTCTTTTTAACAAAACACAGGAAAACAGAAACAAAAAGAATACATAACAAGACAAAAAAAGCCGATAGCTTTATAAAATTTCTTTTTATTTTCATAAAATTTCCGATTATCATAATTTTTATATATTTGTCGAAAGTATATCATATTATGAAAAAATTGTCAATATTTCGATAAAAAAACGCAAAACGGCAGTACTTTTGCTCCGCCGTTTTGCGTTTTTTATTGATTATATTCTGTTATATTCTTGCAACGCCCGTCTTATGAGCAGCGTCTATAACTGCCTTTGCAACTACGGGAGCAACGCTCTTGTTGAGAGCGGAAACGATTATGTTCTCCTCGTTGAGCTCGTCCTCGGGGATAAGAGAAGCGAGTGCGTGAGAGGATGCGACCTTCATTTCCTCGTTGATGCAAGATGCTCTGCAATCAAGCGCACCGCGGAAGATTCCCGGGAACGCGAGAAGGTTGTTTATCTGGTTGGGGAAGTCGGAACGACCCGTACCAACGATCCTTGCGCCTGCCTTCTTTGCAAGGTCGGGCATGATCTCGGGGGTGGGATTTGCCATCGGGAATACGATGGAATCCTTTGCCATGCTTGCGATCATCTCTTCGGTAACGATATTAGGAGCGGAAACGCCTACGAATACGTCCGCGCCCTTGAGCGCGTCTGCAAGTGTTCCCTGCTTATGCTCTGCGTTGGTAATAGCCGCCATAGCCGCCTGCGCGGGATTCATTCTCTCGTCACCCTCGCAAAGAATTCCGTTAATATCGCACATGAGCATCTTCTTGGGATCAGCGCCCATATTGATAAGGTGCTTTGCGATAGAGATACCTGCCGCGCCTGCGCCGCTCATAGTGATGCGAACGTCAGCGAGATTCTTTCCAACAACCTTGAGCGCGTTGAGAAGAGCCGCCGCAACAACGATAGCCGTTCCGTGCTGGTCATCGTGGAATATCGGGATATCGCAGGTCTCTTTAAGTCTGCGCTCGATCTCAAAGCAACGGGGAGCGGAAATGTCCTCAAGGTTTACGCCGCCGAAGCTTCCTGCGAGAAGCGTGATGGTATTAACGATAGTATCAACGTCCTTGGAGCGAATGCAAAGTGGGAATGCGTCAACGTCCGCGAACTCCTTGAAGAGTACGCACTTACCCTCCATAACGGGCATGCCTGCCTCAGGTCCGATATCGCCAAGACCGAGAACTGCCGTACCGTCGGTGATAACTGCAACGAGGTTCTTACGGCGGGTAAGCTCGTAAGACTTATTTACGTCCTTCTGTATCTCAAGGCAAGGCTCTGCGACACCGGGGGTGTACGCAAGAGAAAGGTCCTGACGGTTCTCAACGGGAACGCGGGAAACGACCTCTATTTTGCCGTTCCATTCATAATGCTTCTGCAAAGATTCTTCTCTGATACCCATAACTCTATATTCCTTTCAATCGTTTAAATTCGTTGAATCAGTCTTCAAAGGGGAACTTGTAAGGCAAGCCGAGCTCGTCGCGTACTGCGATAAACTCTTTCTGAACCGACTCGTTTATCGGAACACCTGCATGGCGAGCGAGACGGATCTCATGCTCCTTCTCACCTGCGGAGTAGATGCGCTCTGCGTCGGGAGCTTTCTGGGTCGAACGAACTTCGCGAATGATATCACCAGCGGTCTTACGGCAAGCGTCTTCGCCAAGGAAGTGCTCGGTATCGATAGCGATAAAGAAATGTCCGAGTCCGAAGGGTCTCTTGTTGCCGTTCTCGTCCTTACCCGTGAGGTACTGACCATAGTGTCCGCCCTGAAGAGCAGCGCTCATAAGCTCAACGAACATAGCAAAGCCGTAGCCCTTGTATCCACAGCCCTCTTCACCGGGTCCGCCGAGAGTACAAAGAGCAGCCTCGCCGCGAGCCATGGTCTTAAGAGCGTCGTCAGCTGTTCCCTCGTAAGCCTCGCCGTCGATGCCAACGAGCGCGCCCTTGGGAGCATCCTTGCCTATACGTGCGTAGTACTCGAGCTTACCGTTCTGATAAGTAGAGGAAGCAGCGTCAAAGTTGAAGTCAAAAGCCTCGTCGGTAGGAACACCGAGTGTGAGGGGGTTAGTACCGAATGCACCCTTAACACCGAAAGTAGGAGCAACTGTCGGACGGGCATTCGTACCCGTCAAGCCTACGCATCCTGCCTTGGTTGCCATAGAGGTGTAGTAGCCTGCGATACCGTAGTGGCAGGAGTTACGAACGACTACCATACCCATACCGTACTTTTTAGCCTTTTCAATAGCCATGCTCATAGCCTTGTAACCGATGACCTGACCCATACCGTCGTGACCGTCTACTACTGCGGTAGTCTCGGTCTCTTTGATTATTTCGAAATTGGTGATAGGATTCTGGATACCTGCCTTGATCCTGTCAAGGTAAACGGGCTTGAAGCGGTTGCAACCGTGAGATTCGATACCTCTCTTATCGGATTCAAGAAGAACGTCTGCGCAGATCTCTGCATCTTCGCGCGGGATACCGTAACCAACGAAAGAGTCGATTACAAAGTTTGTGATCGTATTCCAATCAACAATATTGGTTTTTGCCATTTTAAAATTCCTCCGTTAAAAAATATTTTTTGTAACAAATGCATTATATCACATAAAAATTTCATTTTCAAGTGTTTTTAAAATTCTGAAAATATTTTCAGAGTTTTATTTAAATCTGTTATTTTTAACGCGAAATTTAATATTTTGCTTAAAATAAATTGCGGTTTGTCGAGCTGATGTTACAGCTACGCAATGAGCAACAAGTCGGCTTTTGACCGAGTTACTTGTTACTCGTAAATTCGCGGGACGCAACCGTGAACCGACTTGTTGACCGAGTTGAAAAGCACCTTGCTTTTCAACTCGCGAAATCAAAATTTGAATTGACAGCACAAAAATTTATGGTAAAATATATAGCGATAAAATAGCTATATAAAGGGGCTGAGTCATTCAGCGAAACTAAATGACTCAGCCTCTTGTATTGATTTTTTAAGTCTCTTTCCAAGCCGCGTCGGCAAGAGGAAAATACGAGGTATTCGCGTACTTGAAATCAAACACGCGTAAGTTTGCGCAGTGTATTCCCGGTGAATCGCAAGGAACTATACCGCTGCAACGGTCCTTCCACCAGCCCTTAAAATGCTGCGAAGACTTGACCGCTACGTATTTCAAAAGGTCGTGGCGTAAGCCTACCACTCGGAAGAGTCCGTCGTCCATGGCTTGTCCGCGGTTCGACGTTACGACGATATTCACGTTTCCTACCACCAAAAGCGCGGTAAGACCCGCGTTACGTATTCCTCCGCCGCCCATTGGGGAGAGATTCAGATACTTTCCGTCGCTTATGCACTTGACGTATGCATCGACAAGCTCGATAGGCTCGCCGTGAAGGTCGTCTATCTTACCGCCTAAAGCACAGATTATTTTTGCGCCGACACCCGCTTTTGATGCGAGCAGAGCTACCTCGGGGTCGTGTATACTGCCAAAGGCAGAGTCTTTTAAGTTGCGCTTTATCATCTCACGAAGAAGATGAGTACCGTCTCCGGGAGTGCCGCCGCCCGTGTTATCCGAAGATTCGTTTATTACGACAGGACCGTTGGTAAGCGGTATCTGCAAGGCAAGGTCGAAAGCTTCCTCCGCGGAATTCGCGGGTACTGCGAAATCTCTGCGCCTACCCCACGCGTAACGAGCGATATCAAGAGCCGCGCGGTCTGCCGCCTCTCTCGTCTTTCCCATTGCGGTCACGCTGACTCCAGCCTGCTCTATGTCGGAATAAGGGAATCCGTGGAAGAAGGTGGCGTTTATCACGTCCTCTTGCGCTTCGGCTTGGTAAAGCTTTTGCTGAACGTCATGGGCAGGGCCGGAAAGCGTAACGCCCTCTGCTGGCGCGATAAACCAAGGGAGCTGTATGTGGCGTTTAAATGGACGCCATTTATTTTTTACCATATCGCAAAGTATCTCAAGCATCTCCGCGCCAGCTTCAAACTCGTCTACGTGGGGATAACCCTTGACTCCCGTGAGCAAGTCCGCATACTCCATCATCTCGCGCGTTACGTTTGCGTGAAGGTCGAGCACACAGCCGATAGGCATATCCGCGCCGAATCTTTCTCTTACCGCGCGGAGTATCTCTCCGTCGGCATCGGGGTAACTGTCGGCAACGCCCGCGCCGTGAAGATTGAGCGCGATAGCGTCGAGCGGTGCTTCATTATGAGCCTCCCACAACAGTCTTACAATGCCGTCGCGGTGGTTCTCAAGTGCCTCGTCCGTGATATGTCCCGAGGGATTCAAATACGCGGAAGCGGTGGGAACGAGGTCAATTCCGAGCTCCTTTGCTTTGGCTATAAATCCGCCCGAATAATTGCGAATGGGAGTGTAAACGGCAAGATATTTTTCCTTTTCAAAGCGTGTTTTTTGCATTGTCTCCCAAGTCATAGGAAGATTTGAAAATGAATTCGTTTCGTGATGCAATGCTGCAATTGCTATGCGCATGATTTCCTCCGTGGTGAAATTTAGAGTTGAAAGTTAATTTTGTTTTTGAGATGTAAATTTTGATTTGTCGATGTGTTAATGTTCGCATAAATTTAACCGAATGGGAACGGACCGTCGAGGACGCCGGTCCCTACAGTGTAGAAATGTTTGTACACATATTCCTCGCCGTGAGGCGACGGTAAAACCTGACGATCATAAATTATCTTGTAGGGACCGGCGTCCTC